>JAAZNJ010000039.1 GCA_012798335.1 Candidatus Woesearchaeota archaeon
AAAAATTAAAATTTAAAAATAAAAATGACAGACACAAAACAAATAATTTATGGAGAAAATGCAAGACAAGCATTAGTAAGAGGTATTGATAAAGTCGCAAATATAGTAAAAGTAACTTTAGGACCAAGAGGAAGAACAGTAATATTAGATAGAAGTTCTCCTTTAGTTTCAAATGATGGTGTAACAATTGCAAAAGAGATAGAATTAAAAGACAAATTTGAAAATATAGGCGCTAAATTGATAAAAGAGATTTCTTCAAAAACTCAAGATGATGCAGGAGATGGAACAACAACCGCAATTGTTTTAGGACAATCAATAATAAAAGAAGGAATAAAAAATATAACAGCAGGTGCAAATCCTATTGAGATTAAAAAAGGAATAGAAAAAGCAGTAAATAAAATTGTTGAACACATAAAGAAAGAAAGTGTCTTAGTAAAAGATAAACTTATGATTTCTCAAGTTGCTTCAATTGCAGCAAACAATGATGAAGAAATAGGTAATTTGATTGCAGAAGCAATGGAAAAAGTAGGAAGAGAGGGAGTAATAACTGTTGAAGATAGCAAGAGTATGGAAACAAGTTTAGAAGTTGTTGAAGGCATGCAATTTGATAAAGGATTTATCTCTCCTTATATGGTAACAAATCAAGAAAGAATGATTTGTGAATTAGAAGACCCTTATATTCTTATAACAAATAAAAAAATAAGTTCAGTAAAACAGATAATTCCTGTACTAGAAAAATCAGCTCAAGAAGGCAGGCCTTTATTTATAATTGCAGATGATGTTGATGGAGAAGCATTAGCAGCTTTAATAATCAATATACTAAAAGGAACAATAAAAGTTTGTGCTGTAAAAACACCAGGTTTTGGTGATGAACAAAAAGAAATTTTAGAAGATATCGCAGTATTAACAGGAAGTCAAGTTGTAACAGAAGATAAAGGGATGAAATTAGAAGATTTAGATGAAAGTGTTTTAGGAAGTGCAAGAAAAATAATAATTAACGAAGAAAAAACAACAATAATTGAGGGTAAAGGAGAAAAATCAGGAATAGAAAAAAGAAAAAAAATTATAGATTCACTAATAAATAATACAGATTCTGATTACAAAAAAGAAGAATTAAGAAAAAGATTAGCAAAATTAGGAAATGGTGTTGCAGTCATTAAAGTAGGAGCAGTAACAGAAACAGAATTAGAAGAAAAGAAATTAAGAATAGATGATGCTGTAAATGCAACAAAAGCAGCAGTTGAAGAAGGGGTGATAGTTGGTGGAGGAAGTTTCTTATTAAGATCAAAAGAAATATTAAAAGATGTAGATAAAGAATTTGTTAATGATGAAAAAGTAGGATTAGAAATAATAAGAAAGGTATTAGAAGAACCAATAAAGCAAATTGCAAGAAATTCTGGAAAACAAGAGTTAGAAGTATTAGTAAAAGTTAAAGATAATGAAAATAAAAATTTTGGTTATAATGCTAAAACAGATAAATATGAAGATTTATTTAAAGCAGGAGTAATTGATCCTACAAAAGTTGTTAGAAATGCATTGCAAAATGCTGCTTCAATTTCATCATTAGTTTTAACAACAGAAGCACTTGTTGCTGATTTTGAAGATAAAAAAGATAAGATTTCAGAAGCAATAATCATATAAAACTTCAAAAATAAATTTACACTAAAATAAATCAAATAAAAAAAGGAAAAACAGGAGGAAAAAATGTTCGAAGATTTTTTTGAAGAAATGAAAAAACTCCAATTAGAGATAGATAAAAGTTTTAGGAACTTTTTTGAGAGTGAGAATCAAAAATATTTAACTTATAAAAAAGATAATTCACAATTATCTCTATTTAGAAATCCTGTTGTAGATTTAGAAGAAAAAGATAAAGAGATAATAGTAAGATTTGAAATTCCAGGAGTAGACAAAAAAGATATTGAATTAAATTTAAATGAAAAAAATGTTGAATTAAAGGTTGAGAAAAAGGAAGAATCAAGAATAGAAAAGAAAGGGATTTTAAAAGAAGAAAAAAATTATAAGAGATTTTACAAATCAATCTCATTGCCTTCTGAAATTGTTGTAGATAAGACAAAGGCTAAATATAAAGATGGTGTTTTAGAGTTAGTAATGCCAAAAAAAGAGTCAAATAAAAAAAAGATAGAAATTGAATAGATATGGAAAACATAATTAAAGATAAAGAAGGCAATAATGAAAGAGAAAAACAAGAATCAAAAGAAATAAAAAAATTAGAAGAAAAAATAAAAAAGCTTGAAGAAGAATTAAAAAAATATAAAGAATTAAGTGAAGAAAGATTAAATACAATAAAATATCTTCAAGCAGATTTTGATAATTATAGAAAAAGATTTGAAAAAGAAAAAGAACAAATAATAAATTTAGCTAATGAAAATTTGATTCAAGAACTCATAATCATATTAGATGATTTAGAAAGTTCAATACAACAAATAAAAAATGAAGAAGATAAAAAAGGTATTGAACTCTTATATAAAAAATTCATGAAGGTGCTTGAAAACAAAGGATTAAAGCAAATAAAAGCTTTAGGAGAAAAGTTTAATCCTGAGTTTCATGAAGTTTTATGTAAAGAAAATAAAGAAAATGAAGACGAAGACAAGGTAATAGAAGAAATACAAAAAGGATATGTTTTAAATTCAAAAGTTGTAAGAACCTCAAAAGTCAAAATAAATAAAAAATAAAATTAGACAAACAAAAGAATAAACCTTAAAAAACAAACAAAATTAAATAAATTAAAAATAAAAAATGGCAAAAGAAAAAATCATTGGGATTGATTTAGGAACAAGTAATAGTCAAGCAGCAATAATTCTAGGAGGAAAACCAACAATAATCCCTTCTGCTGAAGGTGCTACAATAGCAGGAAAAATGTTTCCCTCAATTGTTGCTTTTACAAAAGATGGGCAATTATTAGTTGGTGAACCTGCAAGAAGGCAAGCAATAAGTAATCCTGAAGGAACAGTTATGAGGGCAAAAAGAAAAATAGGAACAGATTTCAAATATAATATTTACAATAAAGAATATACACCTCAACAAATTTCTTCTTTCATTTTACAAAAAATAAAAAGAGACGCAGAAGCATTTTTAGGAGAGCCTATAAAAAAAGCAGTTATTACTGTTCCTGCTTATTTTAATGATAATCAAAGGACAGCAACAAAAGATGCAGGTAAAATTGCAGGATTAGAAGTAGTAAGACTTGTAAATGAACCAACAGCAGCAGCAATGGCTTATGGTTTAGATAAAGAAGGTGAACATAAAATTTTAGTTTTTGATTTAGGCGGAGGAACATTAGATGTAACAATAATGGAATTTGGAGAAGGAACCTTCACAGTATTATCAACTTCAGGAGATACTCAATTAGGCGGAACAGATATGGATGAAGCAATAATCAAGTGGGTCGTTGAAGAATTTGAAAAACAAGAAGGAATTTCTTTGAAAAATGATGCAACAGCAATGCAAAGAGTAAGAGAAGCAAGTGAAAAAGCAAAAATAGAATTATCAACTGTTTTAGAGACAGAGATAAATCTTCCTTATATAACCGCAACAGATAAAGGCCCTAAACATTTATTATTAAAATTAACAAGAGCAAAATTAGAACAATTAATTGATCCTATAATAAAAAGATGTGTTCATCCAATAGAACAAGCATTAAAAGATGCTAATTTAAAAAATTCTGATATTAATAAGATTATTTTGGTTGGAGGACCAACAAGAATGCCTATTGTTCAAAATTTTGTAGAAGAGAAGATAGGAAAAAAAGTAGAAAGAGGAGTTGATCCTATGGAATGCGTTGCAATTGGAGCAGCTATTCAAGGTGCAATTCTTTCAGGAGATATAAAAGACATTGTCTTATTAGATGTAACCCCATTAACATTAGGAATAGAAACATTAGGGGGTGTTATGACTCCACTAATAGAAAGAAATACAACAATACCCACAAGGAAAAGCCAAATATTTTCTACAGCAGAAGATTTTCAAACAGCAGTCACAATTCATGTTTTACAAGGTGAAAGACCTTTAGCCAAGGATAATATAAGTTTAGGCAATTTCAATCTTGTAGGAATACCTCCTGCACCAAGAGGAGTTCCTCAAATAGAAGTAACTTTTGACATTGATGCTAATGGAATAATAAATGTTGGAGCAAAAGATTTAGGAACAGGAAAAGAGCAAAAAATGACAATTAGTGCTTCAACAAAACTATCAGATGAAGAAATTAAAAAAATGATGGAACAAGCAAAAGAACATGAGGAAGAAGATAAAAAAGAAAAAGAAAAAATAGAAGCAAGAAACAATTTAGATAGCTTAATTTACTCAACAGAAAAGATGATTTCTGAGTTAAAAGAAAAAATGAGCGAAGAAGAGAAAAACAAGATAAATGAACAAATAAAAAAATCAAAAGAAGTTTTAGATAAAGGTTCTTTAGAAGAAATAAAAGAAGAAACAGAAAAATTGAAAAAATCTTTAGAAGAATTTTCAACAAAACTTTATCAAGAGAATGCAAAACAACAAACAGGAAATCAAGAACAAGGAAATGAAAATAAAGGCTTTGAAAAAGAAAAAGATTCAAAAGATGATTCTATAGACGCTGATTATGAAATAAAAGATAAATAAAAGATAAAAGGCCAAAAGATAGTTTTTTATATTTAATCTTACTTAATATTTTATATCAAATTGAAGATATTAAAATGAAAGGAGGTGTAAAAAATGAATAATGTAAATGCTTTAGCTTTGATAACATCTTTTATTATTTTAATAAAGGCTACTATTTTACTTGTAAAACCAAAGGAAACAAAAACTGGATTTTCAAGAATATTAAAAGATCAAAAGAAACTTTCTTATTTATCTTATGGTTTATTCCTCTTGGTTTTAATACTCGTTATGAATGAGATGACTCTTGCCCAGATTATGGTTGGTTTATTAATGGGTTCTTTAATAATGGGAGGAATTTTATACGGATATAAGGATATTTCAAAAGAATTAGAGAGCATTATGAAAAAAATAATTGAAAAAACAGATTGGATAGTCTTATTCATTATAATAACTTTAGCATTAGTCACAATTTTTAGTATAATTCTTTAAATTTATCTTTTATTTTTTTAT
>JAAZNJ010000040.1 GCA_012798335.1 Candidatus Woesearchaeota archaeon
GGATCTTAGTAGGGAATGGAACAACTACAGGTATAGCCCCTAATGCAAAAATTGTCGCTATGAAAGTTCTTAATTATATTGGTGAAGGAAATTATAGTGATGTTATAAGCGCTATGCAAGATTGTATAAGTATATCTTCTCAGTATAATATAAGTGTAATAAGTATGAGTCTTGGAACTGATAATATTTTTGAGAGTTATTGCGATAATAATCCAGATTATTCTAGTTATAAAGATCTAATAAATGAAGCTGTTTCAAAAAATATTTCTGTTGTTATAGCTACAGGAAATGATGGGAGTTCCTCAGGATTAAATGCTCCTGCATGTATAAAAAATGCAACACGAGTTGGCTCTTCTAATAAAAATAACACAATCTCAGATTTTACAAATTTGGGTATTAATTTTCCTGATATTTTATTAGCTCCTGGAGATAACATTTTATCAACAAATTTTCTTGGTGGACAAAAAGTTAATTCTGGAACATCAATGGCAACACCTGTTGTTTCTGGAGCAGTAATTTTATTAAAACAGTATAAAAATTTAGAATCAAATAAAAAATTGACTTCTGATTACCTTAAGGAAATATTAAATAAAACAGGATTAAGATTAGGGAGAATGGGAATTTCTATAAATTTTTCTAGAATAAACATTTTATCTTCTTTAATCTCAATAGATGAACAATCCCCTAATATTAGTTATATTTATCCTGAAAATGATAGTATTAGTTCAAACCTTTCTCAGAATTTGTATTGCAACGCAACAGACTCTCTTGCTTTATTAAATTTAACATTAAAACTTAATAATTCTACTAGTGAAGTTTTTAGTCAAACAAATTTTACAAATGAAACTTCTATGAATATCTCTTTAAATAAAAGTTTAGGAGATGGAAATTATACCCTCTTATGTGAAGCGTATGACCAAAATGGAAATAATTTTAGTAGAATTTCACAATTTAAAATTTATAGATTTTTTACAAATATTTTATTCCCCCCTAATGACTATTATACAAATAATGAAACCATAGAAGTAAATTGTTCTACAGAATCAAGAGAGAATGAATTGATAAATATAAGTTTGGGGATAAAAAATGAGAATAAGAATTTGAGTGAGGAGGGTATTTTGATTAGGGGAAATTATAATTATACAAACATAAAATTTAATTTAACAGAATTAGAAAATGGCAATTATACAGTTTATTGTTATTCTTTTAATAATAATTCTGAGAGAGAAGAAAGTCAAAATCGCACTCTTATATACGATACAATTGTTCCAAATATTTCTCTTATCTCTCCAGAAGGTAATTTATCCACAAGCACAAAATCTCAAATTTTTTCTTATAGTGTAGAAGAACAAAATCTTGATAATTGCATCTTAAGAATTAATAATGAAGAAAAGAATAGTTTTAGTCAAACATTAAGTGACGGAATCTATTACTGGAATATAACCTGTAATGACCTTGCAGGGAACTCTCAAACATCAGAAACTAGAAAATTAACTATTTTTACTAAGAGTAGTTCTGGTTCAGGGGGGGGTTCAAATTTAAGGATTTCAAAAACTTATAATATAAATGATTCTTCTATAGAAAAAGGATATGAAAATAAATTGAAAGTGGGGGATAAAATAATTATTAATACAACTTCTGAATCTCACAAAATAACTGTTAACGAATTAAATAGAAATCAAATTAAGTTAACCATTGAAAGTGAAACTCAAATTGTTTATATCTCTCTTTATGAATCAAAATTAATAGATTTAAATTATGATGACATTAATGATTTGATGATAATATATCTTGGTATTAAAGATAATTCTGCAAATATTTACATAAAAAAAATAGAGAAAAAAGAGATGAATAAAGAAGAAAATCTTACTAACTCTTTAAAACCAGGAGAACCAGATCATCAAGTATTTATTCTTAATAATTTTTCTGAAAATAACAAATTAAATAATACAAGCAAGAATATTGAATCAATAAACAATAAAAAAGGTAAGAATCTTTTTATTTATGCCTCAATTTTAATTATTCCAATTTTAATATTGTTAGCTTTTTCATTTTTTATTATCAAAAAAATGATTCAAAAATTTAAGTTAAAAAAGAAAAAGAATAATAAAGGGGGGAAAGATAAAATTTATGAAAGAGTTAGTAAAAATAAGAGAAGATTAAAAAAATAAAAAATATTTTTTAAAGAGAATAAAAAAGAGTTTTATTTTTATGAGTTTTATAATTCGCATTCACCTCTAAAAAAAGCCCATTCATCACATTCTTTTCCATTCTTTATGCATACTCCGTATTGGCCATTTTCATTTTCTCTTATTTCTAATGAGCCATTATTGTTTATACAATAACTAGAAGCAGGATTTGAAATTTGCGATTGATTGTTATTTTGTGCTTGATTATTATTCAAATTGTTTTTATTTTCTTTGGAGTTATTAATTGATTGTTTAGTAAAGAAAAATAATAAAAAGAAAAACAATAGCAATATAATCAAAGAAAAAATTAATAAAAAAAGAGTTTTCTTTTGCTTTGTTTTTTCTCTTAACAATTCTATTTTATTTATTCTACTTGCATTTATGTTATTTATTTTATCTATCTCATTTATTTTATCTTTTTTATCATCAATTTTTTTGTTCATTATTTAAAAAATAAGAAAATAAGATTTATATCTTTATCTGTTAAGTTCTTATTTCTAACTCTTTATCAATCTAAATTATTATAAAGAAAAAACAAAAGTTTAAGAATAAAAAGCAATAATAAAAAGTATGAAAAGAGCAGTGATATTATATTTAACAGGAAAATTTCAAGTTTTGGTTTTTAATTCTTATATTAAAGAAAATGCTGAAAGGAATAATTTAAGAGGTTTTTTAAGAAATTTAGAAGATGGAAGAATAGAATTATTTCTTGAAGGAGACCATAGGGATATAGAAAAAATGATTGAGATTTGCAGAAAAGGAACAAGACAAAGCAAAATTGAAAAAATAGAACAAAAAGATGAGAGTTTCCAATATTTTAAAGAGTTCAAAATTTTGCATATATGATTTGATATAATAATTTATATA
>JAAZNJ010000041.1 GCA_012798335.1 Candidatus Woesearchaeota archaeon
ATTAGAGAATTTAGGTTTTTCTAAAGAGGATCTTCCCCCTTTAATTAAAGGTGTTAGAGGAACTTCTTCAGAAGAACATTCTATAGAACATCTTGAAAAAGGAATTTTAAGAGCTAAATTTAATTTACAAGTAAATAAAGATGGAACAATTAGGTTTGATGCAACAGAAATCCCTCTCTCTTATTTTAAACCTAAAGAAATTTTTACAAGCATTGAAAAATTAAAAGAACTTGGTTATACAAAAGATATTTATGGAAATGATCTAACAAATGATAATCAAATAATAGAATTAATGCCCCATGATATTGTTTTGCCTTGTTCTCCAGAATCTAATGATGAAAAAGCAGACGAGGTTTTTATTAAAACATCTCAATTTATTGATGAATTATTGATTCGTTTTTATAAGCTTAATAAATTTTATAATGTTAAAAAAAGAGAAGATTTAATTGGTCATCTTGGGGTGTGTATGGCTCCTCATAATTGTGCAGGAGTTATCTGTAGATTTATTGGTTTTTCAAATACCTTAGGATTATTAGCAAGCCCATATATGCATGCTGCAATAAGAAGAGATTGTGATGGTGATGAAGCAGCTATAATGCTTTTGGGAGATGTTCTTTTAAATTTTTCAAGAAAATTTTTACCTAGCCATAGAGGAGGAACACAAGATGCTCCTCTTGTATTAAATGGGAAAATTGACCCTGGTGAAGTTGATGATCAAATTCTTGATGTTGAATTAACTTATAAATACCCTCTTGAATTATATTTACTTTCAGAACAAAGAAAACATTCTTCTGAAGTTACAAACATACCTCTTGTTAGAACTTACCTCAAAGAAGGAAAAGACCCATTTCATAATCTTGGTTTTACACATAATACCTCTAATTTTAATGATGGTGTTTTATGTTCTTCTTATAAAACCTTGCCAACAATGCAAGATAAAGTTAATCATCAAATGGAACTTGTCGAAAAGATTAGAGCAGTAGATAGTTCTGATACTGCTAAACTGATAATTGATAGACATTTTTTAAAAGATCTTAAAGGTAATCTTAGAAAATTTTCAATGCAAGGATTTAGATGTGTTAGTTGTAATGAGATCATGAGAAGGCCCCCTTTATCAGGGGTATGTCCTAAATGTGGTGGAAAAATTATTTTTACAATAAATGAAGGGGGAATAAAAAAATATCTTGAGCCTGCTTTAAATCTTGCAGAAAAGTATAATCTTTCCTTGTATATTAAACAAAATCTTTCTATCCTAAAAGAAAATATTGAAAGTATTTTTGGAAAAGAATTAGAAAAGCAACAATCTCTAAAAGATTTTTTTGGTTAAAAAATTTCTCATTTTTTTAATTTGTTGTTTATTTAAAGATTATTAAAATTAGATATCCTCAATCAATTAAACAAAATAAAGATAAACTAAACATAATATAGCATTGTTGGAATTAATAAACAACCCATCATCTGTGTTTTACTAATATTATAAGAATTTGTATAAATCCCCAAGAGAGAGGCTACAAAGAGAATAATCATTCCTTTAAAACCAGAAACAATTAAAGTTAATATTCCAATAAAGAATAAAACAAAAAAAGAAATCTTCTGATAATTCACTTTATTAATAACTAAAGAAACTTTTCTTGAAATCTTCTTTATTGAAAAATAACAAATTAAAGAAGTTAGAATTAAAATAAAAATTAAAAAAATTAACTCTTTCAATGTAATTAGATTATTAAAAATTTCTTTTAATGCAACAGCAGTACCTGTTCTTGTTTTATTTATTGAAAATAAACCTATTAGAGAAATTCCTAAGATTAAGATATTTACTGCTCCTGAAAGAAATAAAAAATTTTCTGTTGAAATTTTTTGGAAAATACTTCCTAAAACAATTGCTTGGCTCGAGCCTAAACCAGGTAGAAAACCACATAAAACAGAAGATAATATCATACTTAGAAATATTTTGAAATTTAATCTTAATTTTGGTTCTTTTATCTTTTGTTTTTGAATTTTTGTTTTATTTTTTAAATTAGTTAATAATAAAGGAACCCCAAATAATCCTGTAAAAAGTGGGAGTAAAGGTTGATTCACCTTTGAGTTTAAAGAAAAATATCCTAAAATACCACTTAATAAGAAAATAAAAAATGCGATCTTCTTATTTTTTTCCTTTAAAACTAAAAATAACGATGCTATTAATAAAATAAAAAATAAAATTTTATTTATTTTTTCATAAATATAAGGGATTGTAAATAAAAGAATTGGTGTAAGAATAATAAAAATAAAAGAACCAATTAAAATTCCTTTAGAAGTGAGTCTTACTGCTTTATAACCTTCACCTTTCATCAAAAGTTTATGACCTGGTAAAACTGACAATGAAGTTTCTTCTTCAGGACAACCTAAAAAAACAGAAGGGATAAAAGAAAAAAAGATATTTGAAACTGAAAGGGATAAAATAAATAATGCAAGATAAATGGAATCTATATCATTATTTAAGTTAAAAATCCCTTGAACAAGAATGATATTTATTAAATTTACATGAATGCCTGGAAAAAAGCCTGTGAAAATTCCCAAAATTATTCCTAAAAAGATTGAAATTAATATTTCAATTATCACTCCTTTACAAAAAAATTTAATTTTTTATATTATTCTCTTTTAAATAAAATTAGATTAGAAAACTTTTAATACCTTTTACATTTCTTTATTTTATGGATATAGAAGAAAGATTTAATCTTATTAAAAGAAATACAGAAGAAATAATTGGAGAAGAAGATTTAAAAAAATTATTAGCCTCTAAAAAAAGGCCTATTATTTATTGGGGGACAGCACCTACAGGAAAACCTCATATTGGTTATTTACTTCCTGCTTTAAAAATTTCTGATTTTTTGAAAGCAGGTTTTGAAGTTAAAATTTTACTTGCAGATTTACATGCTTCTTTAGATAATGTTCCTTGGGGGGTTGTAGACAAGAGATATGAATATTATAAAAAGATAATTCCTTTGTTAATAAAATCTATAGGTGCAGACACAAAACATCTAAAATTTATTCAAGGAAGCACAATGCAACTTAAACCAGAATATATGTATGATGTATTAAGGCTTTCTACTCAGGTTTCTGTTCATGATTCATTAAAAGCAGCTTCAGATGTAGTTAAATTAACAGAAAATCCTAAAGTTTCAGGACTTATTTATCCTTTAATGCAGGCAATGGATGAAGAATATCTAAAAGTTGATTGCCAGCTTGGTGGAACAGATCAGAGAAAAATCATGGTTTTAGCAAGAGAAAATCTTCCTAAACTCGGATATAAAGCAAGAATTGAGATCATGAACCCAATACTTCCTGGTTTAATTGGTAAAAAAATGTCTTCTTCTGATCCAAATTCTAAAATCAATTTAACCGATGATGAGGAAATTATTAAGAAAAAGATAATGGGTGCAGAATGTTCTCCAGGAAATTTAGATAATGGTCTATTACCTTTTATTAAGTATGTGATAATGACAATTAAAAAAGATAAGAAAGAAAAATTTTTAGTTAAAAGAGAAGAAAAATTTGGAGGAGATGTCTCTTATGAGAATTATGAAGATTTAGAAAAAGACTTTTTAGAACAGAAACTTCATCCTTTAGATTTAAAAAATGCTCTCTCTGAAGAGATTATAAATTTATTAAAACCAATTCAAAGAGAGAAAAAGAAATTTGAAAAAATAGAAAAAGAAGCTTATTCTAATTAATTTAATTCATTATTTTTTAATTTCTCATCAAGAAATCTGCATCTTTGGCTTGCAAAGGAATTATATTAAACTTTACTTCTCAATAGATTATAAATCTTGAGTGTGGATACTACCCCCTTGAAAGTTAACCTTAGTGATAACTTTTTTGTTAAATGAATACTTTTCGGAGACATAAAATGGAAAAACAATTATAAATTAGTAAGAACTATGAAGAGAAACCTCAACATTACTAATATATTTTTAAACTTTAATGTTTCATTGAGAATAATACACAAAATACAAATATAAGGAGTTTAAAACTAATTAAGGGAAACCATATCCTTTAGTACAAGAGGTCATTCTTAATTTTAATTAGTTTTTATCTTATTGGATTAAATTTAAATTAAATTATAGAATTCTTATGAATTATTTAGTTTTAAATTCAACTGTGTCTAAATCCTTTAATTTATGATTTAAACCCACGACTTGTCCAGGATAATCTGAAGAAGGCCCCCAAATTCTTGTTTCTTTTATTTTTTTTGAAAAACCTTTAAATATTTTTTCTGCTACATCTTTTACACTAATCTCTGGTTTTAATATCATTGGTTTTAAAGATCTCTCTTTATCTTCAGGTTGTTTTGTATAAATTCTAATTTTTTTAAAACTTTGAAACATTTTCTTTTTTAATTCTTCTATTCCTTCATTTGTATAAGAAGAAATTATGACAAAATTATATTTTTTTGTAGATAAATTTGCAGAGATTTTCCTTTTTTCATTTTCATTTAATTTATCTGACTTTGTAAAAACAAAAATTTTTTCTCCGGGAGCCTTTTCAATTAATTTATTTATCTCTTCAATATCTTCTAATCTCTCTATAAATATAAGCAAGACATCTGCATTATTCACTAACCCTCTATCATAATACCTTGAATTAATTGCAGGGATTTCTATTAATTGAATATCTACATCTTCATATTTCATCATCCCAACAACAGGAGATCTAGTTACAAATTCATAATCTCCTACTTCTGTAAAATTATTTGTTACTAAATTTATAAAAGAGGATTTTCCAGAATGAGTTTTACCAATTATAACTGCTTGTAATTCTTCTTTTTTTATACTCTCTTTTTTTATACTCTTCTTTGACTTTTTTTCATTTTCTATTTTTTCTTTAAGCTTTTTATATCTTAATTTTACTTGTGCTCTTAACCGCTCTGCCCCCTTATGAGCTGGTAAAACAGAAATCATTTTTTCTAAAGCTAAAAGTCTATCTTCATCATTTTCTGCTTTATAATACTCTTTTTCAGCAGATAAATATTCTGGATGCGCATTTACTGTCATTTTTTTATTTTTTCTTTTTATATTATTAAAAGATTAATCTTTTAAGGTTATTATTTTTTAAAAAGATGATGGATAAATCTTTAATTAAAAAAATAAAGTCAAAAAGAGAATTTTCAGAATTAAGAGAAATAGACATAGAAAAGAATTTTGAATTATTCTCAAAAAAGCAGATAAGTGAAGAAGAAAAAATTTCTTTAACAAAAGAGCAACTAAGAAAATTATTTAGTGCCTTTTTAAGTAAAAAACTTTTATCTTTAAAAAATAAACCATATGAATGGATTTTGAGAAAACATATTTCTACCAGGGAAAGACTTCCTTATTATGATTGTTTATATAAAAAATTATTTTTAAACACTAAGGATAATGAAAATTTAACAGTTTTTGATTTGGGTGCAGGGATAAATGGGTTTAGTTATAATTTTTTTCCTAAAAATAAAAAAATTGAATATATCTGTTTTGAAAGTGTTGGCCAATTAGTTGATTTAACAAATTATTTTTTTAAAAAGAATAATATAAATGGAAAATGTTTTCATTTAAGTTTATTTGAATTAGAAGAAATAAAAAAAATAATTAAAGAAAAAAAAGGCAAAAAAATTGTTTTTCTCTTTAAGATTATTGACGCTTTAGAATCCGTTGAATTAGATTATTCTAAAAAACTCATCTTTGAACTTATGCCTTTAATTGATGAAATTGTTTTGAGTTTTTCTACTAAAAGCCTTGGGGGGAAAAATAAATTTAAAGTAGACAGAAGATGGATTCTTAATTTTATCAAAGAAAATTTTGATGTTCTAGAAGAATTTGAATTTGGAAATGAAAAATATATTGTTTTTAAATCCCATAATTAATATTTAAATAGTATTTTTTCTTTACTTGTTTATGAAAGCCCAATTTTATAGAAAAATTTTAGATAACGGAATGACTATCTTTTTAGAAAAAAGAGAATTACCAATTGTGAGTGTTATCTTTGCTGTTCGTAATGGGGGGATTAATGAAAAACCAGAAGAAAAAGGAATTTCCCATTTTATTGAACATATGTTATACAAAGGAACTCCTAAAAGAAACGCAAAACAAATTGCAGAAGAAATTGAAAAAAAGGGGGGAGAATTAAATGGTTTCACAGACGAAATAGTCACTGCTTATTGGTCTAGAATTCCTAGTAAGCATTTAGATACTGCTTTAGATGTTTTAGGGGATATGATAAAAAATCCTCTTTTTAATAAAGAAGAATTAGAAAAAGAGAGAAAAGTGATTTTTGAAGAAATCAAAATGAGAAAAGACAATCCTCAAATATATGTTATGGATAGTATTCAAAAATATCTTTATTCTGGGACATTAGGCTTAAATCTTATTGGTAGTTATAAAACAATGAACTCAATAACCAGAGAAGATTTGATAAAAAGATTTAATCTTGTTTATCAGCCAAATAATCTAATTTTAGGGGTTGTTGGAGATGCAGACTTTGATAAAATTGTTAATTTTGCAGAAAACTTTTTTGGAAAAAACAAAGGAAAAATCCCTAAAATACCTTTTTCTAAAATGAATAGATCTTTTATAGAAAAAAGAAAGGGTGTTGACCAAGCAAATTTAATTTTTGCATATCACACACCATTAGCTAATTCTTTTGAATCATACGTTGCTCAAATTTTAAATTATTTGATGGCAGTCGGGATGTCTTCTAGACTTTTTTCAGAGATAAGAGAAAAAAGAAATCTTGCTTATTCTATAAAAGGAGAGTCTAACATAAACAAGTTTTTTTCTTATAATACAATTTATGTAGGAACAAAAAAAGAAAATGTAAATCAAGTTAAATCTCTTATCTTAAAAGAATTTGAAAACATTCAAAAATCTTTAACTGAAAAAGAACTTAATCAAACAAAAGAACAAATATTAGGAAATTATTATTTATCTAGCGAGGATTCTCAAACTCATCTGTTTAATCTTTTATCTTATGAATTAGATGGAGATTCAAGAAATTTTTATGAATTTGAAGAAAACATTAAAAAAATAAAAGTCAAAGATGTTAAAAAATTATCAAAAATAAAAGAGTATAGCTTTTTTGCTTTAATACCAGAGGGTTAAATGTATCTAGCACATTATCTTATCCCTGTAATACTTTTTATTTTTTTTAAAGATAGGATTATGTTTTTAGGATTACTCATAGGAAATTTAATTGATTTAGACCACCTATTCTTAAGATTTATAGGAAAAGTTTCTTTTTCAAAAAGTATTTGTGATATCTCTGAATTTTGGAAATGCAATGGGCTTTTTTATTATCCTTTACATAATGTTTATACATGGTCTTTTTTTATTATCTCTTCTTTATTATTCTTCTATTTAATGATTAATGAAAAATATACTAAAAATAAAAAAATCTATAAACTATTCTTTTTTTTCCTCTATAGGTGTTGTCCTGCATTTAACTTTAGACTTTATTCAATTAGTTACAGGATTTGCCTTTTGATTATTCTATGATATCTTTCTCATCTTTTTCTTTTTCCTTACTAATTTTATAGATTAATCTTAAAAACTAGACTTTTCTTTAAATTATATGTTCATAGTAAAAGTTCCTGGAATTAATGGATTAGGTAAAACCTCTGGATGCAGGAATGCAGGAAATTCTATAATTAAAGAGTTAAAAGAAATTTATAGTAATGAACAAAATACAATTATAGATACATCTCTTCTTGATTTAGAGGAAATTCATTTAGACAACTCTAATTTAGAATTAAGTCATAATCTTATTTATAAAAACTCTTTAGAAATATTTGAAACTAAAACTCAAACAATCTTTTTAGGAGGAGATCATTCTTTAAGTTATTCTACAGGAAAAGCATTTTTAGATTATTGTAAAAAAGAAAAGAAAAATCCTTGCTTAATTGTTTTTGACGCTCATCCTGATTGTATGGAACCGATGAAAGAACCAACCCATGAAGAATGGTTAAGAAAGCTTATTGAAGAGGGTTTTCCTCCTGAAAATGTTTTAATTGTTGGATTAAGAAACTCTCATAAAGATGAAATTAAATTTTTAAAAGAAAACAAGGTTAAAACTTTCGCAATTAATAATATTATAGAAAATATTTCTGATGCTTGTGAAATAATTATGGAATTTTCAAACGGAAAAGAACTTTATCTTTCTATTGATATTGATGTTATTGATCCTGCATTTGCACCTTCAACAGGTTATTCTGAACCAGGGGGATTAACAAGCAGGCAGTTTATTTATATAATACAAAGAATAAAAAAAATAAAATCTTTAAAAGCTGTTGATTTAGTTGAGATTAATAGCGAAAATGATAAAGATAATCTAACTATAAGATTAGGAGCCAAAATTTTATCAGAATTATTATGAGATGTTTTATTTCTTTAGATATACCAGAAGAGATTAAAAATGAGATAATAAAGATTCAAGAAAAAATTCCAGAATTTATAGGTAAGAAAACAGAAAAAGAAAATTTGCATTTAACTTTAAAGTTTTTAGGAGAGATTAATAAAAATCAATTAGAAATTATAAAAGAGAAATTAAAAGAAATAAAATTTCAAGAATTAAACCTTTCAATAAATAGTATCGGTGTATTCATTCAAAAAAATAGAATTATTCTCTGGTTAAAAATTAGTGGAGCAGAAGAATTACAAAAGAAAATTGATTTTTTATTAAAAGAAATTTTTCCAGAAGAAAAAAGATTTATGTCTCATTTGACAATTGCAAGAATAAAAAAACTAAAAGACAAAAAATCTTTTTTTGAATTTATTAACAATTTTAAATTTCAACCTTTTTCATTTAATATAAATTCTTTTTCTTTAAAACAATCAGTCTTAACAAAAATAAAACCAGAATACAAAACAATTGAAAGATATTCTTGTTGTTAATTTATATA
>JAAZNJ010000042.1 GCA_012798335.1 Candidatus Woesearchaeota archaeon
ATTTATTAGTTAATTTTATAATATTCTTTTCCATTTATTTATTATGATAAAAAATAAAAAAGGTGAAGCAAACGATTTATTTTTGAATAATTTTGTTGATATAATCTTAGATTTTATATTCTTTGGGGTTCTTATACTTTTTTTATTAAATCAGTATTATAAAATTTCCTTTTTAGAATTAAATTATGCTAAAAATATAGCTTTATTAATAGATAATGCTAAACCAGGAATGACTATCACATTTGATTTATCTGATGCAGTAAAAACAGCCAAAGCTAATGGTGTTGATATCAATGATATGATAAAAATTCAAGATAACAAAGTTTTGGTTACTCTTGCAAGAAATAAAGGTAGTTCATATTTTTTCTTTAATAATGTCAATATAATAAGTTATTACCCCCTTTATAAAAATGGCTATACAGGAGAATTTGTTTTTAAGATAGGGGAATATTTGAAAAATGAAGAATTAAATTAAAATAAAATAAAATAAAGATGAAAATTTTTTTAATTAATAAAAAAAACAAAAAAGGAAATGTTTTTTCTATGTGGTGGTTTGTAATGGCTGTACTTGTTGCCGCAGTAATCTATATAATGGTTAATATGTTTTTTCAATCCCCTATAGATATTAGAGATTTGGAAGTTAATAGCTTGATAAACCATGTTGCAGATTGTATTTATTATGCTGGGCAATTTAATAATAACATTAATTTTGTTCCTAAAAATTCCTTAGAAAAACAAGATTCAACATTAGAGAATAATCCTGTTTCAAATAATCTTAAGATAGACAAAGAATTTTTAATAAAAAATTGTAATTTAAATTTATATGATGAAAATTACCCCAAAGAAAACCAGTACTTTATTCAAGTTAACATTTACGAATTAAAAACAGTCTCAAACTCATTAGATTATGAAGATAACCTTTTAGTAAGTTACATTGCAGGAAATGAAATTCTTAAGGATTATTGTGACTTACAATTGCAAAAGAATTTTTATCCTTCAGCTAATGCTTTAGAAGAAGTTAAATATGAGGATAATATCTATAAGACTCTACCCTTCTGTAAGAATAAAAAATTTTATGCATCCACAAGACAAATTATGAGTGATAATTCGAGAAACGAATACATTGTAGAAATTATCGGAGGTATAAAAAAATTGAATGAAAATGTTAAAATATAAAAAAGCTCAAATAGGCTATACTCTTAATTGGGGTGTAGCTCTTATAATAATTTTTATTATTTTATTCTTATTTGTAATCATTGCGCTTTTATTTATTAATCATTCAAATTTAGTAAATTTCTTTGAACCAAAAAATAGTTTAATAGAATTTCAAAATAAACATCTAATATCAAAAAGTGAGATTTCATTATCTGAAATAAAAGAAGTGCGTTCAATGGATAAGGATAGTTTTGATTCATATCATTCAAAAATTATAAACTTGATAAAATTAGAAAATGATTAAAAATAAAAAAGCTCAATTAGGCATAAATATTTTTGTTTTAGGAACACTTATAGTTTGTGTTCTTGCTTTGTTCAGTTTTAATACTAATTCAAACAAGGTTAAATTTAATTTTTATGGAGTTTCTGCTTTAGAAGAAGAAAATATAAAAATTGAAAATGAACAATATCAACAATATTTAAAATTAAAAGAAAATGTTAAAGAGTTTAAATGTTCTTCTCAAGATTTATGTCAATGTCCTAAAATAGATTCTCCTTATAATAATTTAATTATTAATAATATAAACATTAATAATTTAATAGTTAATGTTGATTGTTCAAATAAAGAACTTCTTAAAAATAGTTTATTCAATTTGATGAAATCTATTTCAGATACTAACTCTAAATATGTTGCAAGTACATGTAATTGTAAAGATAATTGTAAAAGTTATGCTGACCTACTTGTTGATGAAGCTTGCAAGGATGATAATAACAAGATAGACCCTTATTTATTATTGTCTATAATGATGCAAGAGTCTAATTGTGTTCCCTCATCCATAAATCAAAATCTAAATAGTAATAATGAAGTTTCTTCTTTTGATTGTGGTTTAATGCAGATAAATACAAAAAGTCAAGATGATTGTAATAAACTTATTCAAAATCCAGCTTATTCTATAGAAAGAGCAGTATCTCTTCTAAAAGATAAATTTGATAAAGAATGCATTTTTACAGGGGGTAAATATGAAAATGGAAATTTTGAATGTGATGCTTCTACATTGATAATGAATTCTGGTTGCACAAGAAGTGTTAAATATTCTGGTTGGGCTTCTAAAATAAGGGGTTATAACGGTTGGGGTGCAGGAGGTTCATCTTATTATTCAGAACTTGTTTTAGAGAGATATTTAGAATTAAAAGGGTTAAAAGAGAAACTAACTGTTAATGAAGTTAAATCTTATTCAAATAATATAAAGGTGGATTATAACTTTGAATTGAATGTATTATCATCAAATAATGAAAATAATCCAACGAATAATAATCAAAAATAATCATAAAAACCTTAAATTAACAAAAGCTTTTTAAATACTAAAAGATTATAAAAGATATGATGTTAAAAAAAAGAATGACTAAAAGAGGAGAGCAATCGCCTTGGGTTTTAATCTCTTTAATTTTAGCACTTGCTGTTGCTGTATTTTTTATATATAATTTTGTTCAATATAATCAATTATTCCCTGCTTCAAATATTCAAACTATAGCAGACTTTTGTGTTAAACAATATTCAGAACAAAACCAATTTGTTTCTTCTGGTTTACCTGCTTTTACAATTGAACAAGCAGGGAAAAAAATAATCTATTCTAAAGGATTTACTTGTTATTATTTATCTAAATTAGATTCAAATAATCCAGCTTATGATGCAGTTCGCGAAAAGAAAGATTTAAATGATGTGTGGAGAGATTGGGATTCTAAAATTAAAATTATGGATGTTAATAAAAATGAAACTTTTAGAAAACAAGAGTGTGAAAATAATAAAAATTTAATGTATGTTTATTCTGCAAAAGAAGAAAAAAATAAGTATAC
>JAAZNJ010000043.1 GCA_012798335.1 Candidatus Woesearchaeota archaeon
AATACCCAAAGATATTGTTCCTGGAAAATATTTAATTAAAGCTTCAGTTTATTATAGTAATTTAGAACAGAAATCCCTACAAGCGAGTTCTATTGCATATATTTCTGTTCAATATCCTTTCTTTAAAAGAAAATTATTTGGAATTTCAATGGGCTTTTATTTTGGGGGATTTTTATTTATCTTACTCATCATAGAATTTATCTTTTTAAGAAGATGGCTTGAAAATAATAAAAAGAGATTTAAAGTCAAAGTTGAATTTAATAAACTACCTTCATTTTCCTCCTCTTCTATCTTTATTGGAAAAGTAGCTGAAACAGAAGTAAGGACATTCTTGGATTTGAATAAATTACAAATGCATACACTTATTGCAGGTTCAACAGGTAGCGGAAAAACTATTGTGGCTCAAGGGATAATTGAAGAAGCTTTATTGCATAAAAAAAGTGTGGTTGTCTTTGATCCTACTGCTCAATGGACTGGATTCTTTAAACCTTCAGAAGATAGGAAAATGCTAAATCGATATAAATATTTTGAAATGAAAGTTAAAGATGTAAGGGGTTTTAATGGAACAATAAAAACTATTAGAGATCCTTATGAATTAATTCATATTGAAGATTATATGAATAAACCAGGAGAGATTACTATATTTGATATTAGTGGTTTATCTCCAAGTCAGATTGATTTAGTCGTTGCTTCTACAATAGAACAAATTTTTAAGTCACAACCTGAAGAAAGTAGAGATTTAAGGACTCTTCTTGTTTATGATGAAGTTCATAGATTACTCCCTAAATTTGGAGGTTCTGGAAAAGGGTTTATACAACTTGAGAGAGGAGCAAGAGAGTTTAGAAAATGGGGAGTTGGTTTAATTTTAATAAGTCAAGTTTTGAGTGATTTCATCGGAGAAATTAAGGCAAATATAGGAACTGAAATTCAGATGGGAACAAGATATGAGGGTGATTTAGAAAGAATCAGTATGAAATATGGAGAAGATATATTAAAATCTGTTGTTAGAGAACCTATAGGAACAGGGATGGTTGTTAATGCAGAATATAATTCGGGTAAACCTTATTTTGTTTCATTCAGGCCTTTATTACACAGTACAAAGGGGCTTTCTAAAATTGAATTAAAAAAATATGAAGAATACTTTGAGAAAATAGAGGATTTAGAATTCCAGATATCTAGGTTAGAACACTATGGGGTTGATACTTTTGACTTAAAATTAGAATTAAAAATTGCTAAAGATAAAGTTAAAACAGGACAATTCCAAATGGTTGATATATATCTGGAAAGTCTTGTTCCTTCTATCGCAAATAACTGGAAAGAATTAAAAAAGTCTCCAGAACACTTAGTTAAAAAGAAAATAAGCAGTTCTGATGTCTTAGGGGGGATTTCTAAGGGTGAAAAAGATAGGGAAAAATATATTCAAGAAAATAATAAAAACGAGGAATTTTCTTTAGATGAAGAATTAAAAAAAATAAAATTTAACTTAGCAGAAAAGAAAAGAAGAGGAAAAAATACAGTTAATCTTGAATTAAAATTAAAAGAATTTGAAGAAAAATTAAAATCTCTTGATCAGAAATTTACTAAAGAGGATTTGATTGGAATTAAAAAAGAATTAAACTCTCTTATAAGAGATCTAAATAAATTATGAAAAGGTATATTAACTCAAGTTTTTTACTATTTGAAGGAGGAAAAAATGTTCAAATTTTTAAAAAATAAGAATCTTAACCCTCCAGATATAGGAGAAGAAGACTCTTCAGAAATAGTAGAAGAAAAGGAGGATAGCCCATTTAATTTTTCTAAAGACGATGAAAATTTAGACACAGAAAAGAAAAAAAAAGGAAAGTTTAGTATTAAAACAGGGAAAAAAGATGAAATTGATAGATTAGATGTAATCGAGAATAAAAAATCTAATTTTAAATCAAATAGTTCTGATAAAAGCATTCAGTATAATCCTGAACTTTCAGATGTTTTAACACAAAAAAATAGCTTGGAAATAGAAAAAATATCTGCTAAACTAGAAATTATTAATTCTTTGATTAATGCTTTTGATGAAAGATTTTCCTTAATAAATCAACAGTTAGGGGAAGTAAGAGCAGCTACTGTTTCTAATGAAAAAAATCTTTCCCTTTTTGATTTGGATGCAAAAAAAGTTATAGAAGTTGTTAAAGAATTAGACCCAAGCAAACTTTCAGAAAGTTATCAAAAAGTTAATTTAAAGGTTGAGACTCTTTCTGAAAAGTTAGAATCTTATTCCCAGTTTTTAAATTCTTTAACTGAAGACATAAAAGAAATAAAAAGAAAAGCTAATCTTTTTGAAGGAACAGATGCATTACTTAAACTTAATGAGGATGTTAAAAAAGATTTGATTGAAATACAAAAGGTTAATAATCATGTTAGAATGAATGCAGATAAGTCTGAACAAATCTTTATAGAGTTAAGTAAAAAATCAAAAGAAGATGAGACTATTAAAGAAAGAATTCTTAATTTGGAAAGTTCTTTTGCGAATATTTCAAAAAATTTTAAAAAAATTAATTTAATACAAAGTCAATCGCTTAATATAAAAGATTTTAACGATTTTAAGGTAACAACTAAAGTTCAATTAGAATCTATAAAAAATGATCTTTTAGAATTAGACAAATTAAAAGATGAAAATAGTAAATTATTTGTTTCATTAGAAAAAATAATTAATATGGAGAAAAAAAATGAAGAGAGTATCACTCTAATCTCAAAAGAAAGGTATGATAACTGGGAGAAAAAAATTAAAGAGAATGAAAATAAAATTAATTCTATTTTAACACTTCTGGAAAAAATGGCAATTGAGATTAATAAACTAAAATCTGGTTTTTGGACTAATCTTGGAAAAGAAAAAAAGATATCTGAAAATCTTCTTAATAAACCTCAAATTAATTCTTTAAACCCTCTTTTTTCTGAATCAGAAAGACAGATTGAAATCCTTGTACAAGAAGGAGAAAAATTTTTATTGAACAATGAATTAATGAAGGCTGTAGAAGTTTATCAAAAAATTCTAGGTTTATACAGCCCTATAAAAGACACTGCTTTAAACTTATATGACCCTTCTAACCCTATAAAAGACACTGCTTTGGGATTATATCACACGATATTAAATTTTTATGATAACTTAATTAGATTTTTAGCTAAAAATTCTTTCACTAATGAAACAAATCAAACTAAATCCTTAAATGAACCTTTATCAGAAACAGAAAGTCAGATCCCTCTTAAAAAGTTTAAGAAATTAAGTGATTATTAATCCTTCAATTTATTTTCTATACTTTTTATCTTTTTTTCAAACTCTTTTTCTTTTAGAGAGTTATTTTCAAAAAATTCTTTTTTGTTTTCTTTATTGCTTAAGAAGTCTAAAATTTCAGAACGATTATTTAGCCTTTTAAACATAACAATTATAATTATAGTCAAAACAATTAAAGAGAAAATAATTAAAGAGAGATAGATAAGTGCTAAATAGGAATCATCAAAATTCCTTCCTTTTTCTAGAGAATTCATAACTTTGTCCAAACAAGCATCAATCTCTTTTATTTTTTCTCCAGCATTTATATACTCTTCGCTGTTTATTTGATCCTTTGCTTCTTCTATCATTTCTGAACATACTACTAATTCTTTTTTTGTTTTATCTTCTGTTATTTTTCCTTTTATGTAGTCCACTCTTTCATACACCCTTGTAATTTCTCTTTGGAGGTAATCTAATGTGCTAAGAATTATTATTTTTCCTTCTTTCTGTTTAATCAATTCGTTAGAATTCAAATTATAAATAAAATCTAATTCTTGAATTGGAGCTGTTATTAAAAATTTAATATCAAAACTTGTTGACTCTCCTACATTTAAAGAGGATACTCTTTTTGGAATTATAGAATAAAAAAGAGGATCAATACCCTCTAAAGATAAAGAAAGATTTGTTAAATTTATCGTTCCAATATTATTTACATTCAATGTTACTGTTTTTGGGGTGCTTCTTAGTAAATAAACAGTTTTATTTACATCCATCTCTAAATTTGCTATTCCTTCTTTAATTGGATTTATTCCTTCACCCCTTTCTGAATGGATTACCTTTTCTGTTCTTGGAGTTGTTGAAAATATTTTAAATGCTCCTGCTGTTTCTGTTTTAGAGTATCTTCCTAAAAAAGTTATTTTAACTTGCCCTACATAATTAGTAGATGGTGAATAATATTTTTCTAAAGGGGCTGAGCCCACAGCAAAAGTTTCTCCTCCAGAATCTAATAACTCCCCATTATCTACTCTTGTTAAATTCCAACTAAGAGTTAAATCTGTTGGGTTACTTCCTTTGTTTTCACAGATTACTGATATATTTAATTTGTTTATAACGGGGTTTATAACATTAATATCTCTAATATCAAATAATGCTCCAACTAAATTAAAAAAACTATTTGCATAATAACTTATTAAATCTTTTGTTGCATTTACTCTAACCTCCATTTTTCCGGTTGTCTGTAAGAGGGGAATGTAATAAGTGTAATTATAAATTCCATTTTCTTTTAAAATCATGCTTACAGGACCCATAATCAAATTTCCAATAGAGTCATAAATTGAGATTTTTACTTCATCTGCATTTACGTTAAGACCTTTATTTTTAAAATTAGCTTCAGCATAATAAAAATCTCCTGCTTGAACCTCAGGATAACCTTCAATACTTACTTGATATCCTCCCCCTATATCTGAATCAACCTTAATAGTATAATTTGGACTTGTCCAAGAATCTCCATACTCATCTGTATAGACAATACTAAAATTGTAATCTCCTTTGTTTATAGGAGCAGATAAAAACCAGCTTACATTTTTTGACGAATTATATGAAATATCTCCTAAAAAAGAATTTTGAGGATATCCTTGTAAGAATTCAAAACTTCCTGGAATTGTTAAATAAGCATGAACCCCCCTTAAGGAGTCATTTACATTAAGTTCACCATTTATTTTTATAGTATGATATGGAAGAACAATTGGGGGATAATCTGCCTTTTGTGAAGAAATATTGGGTGCTCTTATAAAGAAACTTTTCCAATTTAAAGAATCATTCACATTCCCCACTAAATCTTCAGCATAGACTTTATATTGATAACTCCCAAAATAACTCGCTATCCAACTCCCATTATAAATTTGAGAAAAATTATCTCTTAAAGTAATATTTGTAAGAGGGGTAGTGTTTATAGAAATCCAAACTTTTTTAACCAAAAGGTTATCTGAAACATTTGCATAAAAATAAGTCTCTTTCCCAGAATAAATATCTTCTTCTGTCCAAAAATCAAAAATTTCAGGTGGTATTGGATCTGAAATACTTCTAACATAAAAGGGATTTGCAGAGCTATTTGTGTTTTCTATCAATCCATCACTTACTTTAATTGTTAAATAATAATCTCCATATAACCCTGAAGTATCCCAAGAATAAGAACAATTATTTTTTGTTGAAGTTAGAAGGTCGTTATCAGTGCAAAATTGGGTTAAATTAAGATTTGAATTTATAACATTCTCAGTTGAATTTGGTGTTAGTCCATAATAGATTTTGCCGGATAAATTGTCATTATCTACATCACTTACATTAAATTTTATAAGATATTCCCCTTGACTCTGATCTATTATTTCTCCCCCATTTGGTTGAATTATACTTATTAAAGGAGGACGATTTATATAAAAATAACTCTTGTTTATCTCAGAGCAATTAGATCTATCACAAACAGTAACAAAAAAAGGAGTTATTTTAGATCCAGAATTATCTACAGTGTAAGAACATTCTAAAGGTTTTGCGTTGGAGTAGGGTGTTGAACAGAAAGTTTTATCAACACACCCAGAAATTGAAATTTTATTTGAACTGCAAATATAAAGGGCTCCTTCATCTCCTTCAAGATCTTCCCAATCTATATCAAATACTACCTGTTCCCCCAAATATTTAAAGTTTGTTAAATTTGTATTTGTTGAAATATTAATTATTGTTGGAACAGCATTTGAAGTATAATCGATTATTAATTTTGGTCTGTAAGAGATATTTGAAGAATCAGAAGAAATTAATTCTCTTCTTTCTCCAGTTTTTGCATCTGTTGAGATTAAGATTATTCCATAATTTGGATAAGACCCATTAATCCACCCTCTAACAGTGTTTGTTATTGTAAAATTATAAGAAGAAGAAAGATTAGAAAAAAGAACAGAATCTATCTCTTCAGCATAATCTCCCCCACCATTTTCCCATAACATTGTAGAAGTTTTATTACTCCATGTTGTTTCTAATTCTTCCCAAGGTGAAGTTAATCTATATGCTTTTACAGTGAAATTATCCATTGTTGAAGAATAAGATACAAATAAATTTAGTTTTGCATTTAAAATAGTGCCTGGAGGGATAGAACTTGTATTAAACTGGATTAAACTTCTAAACTCCCCTGATGCAGAATCTTTTCCAATACTAAGAATTGCTACATTCCCGTAATTAATTTCATTTGAACTTTGTTTAATATAAGTGTCTTTTCCTTCTGTTGAATCCGGTTGATATTCATAAATATTAAATCCTATAAACCTCCAATTTATAAATAATAAAGAAAGAATGGATATGATCAAAATTATAATAACCTCACAGATTATAATAATTTTTTTATTTCTCTTTTTCATTTAACTTTAAATAAAACTTAATATTTAAGATTTGCTTTTTATAAAGGGAGAATCGATTTTTTATTCTTTTATCTCTTTAATTAATATCTCTTTTGCTAATCTAAAATCTGCTCTTTTATCTGTTTTTTGCATTACTATTCCAATTAAGAAATTTAATGCTTCTTTTTTTCCGGATTTATAATCATTTATTACTTGGGGATTTTCTTTTATTACTATATTACAAATATCTTCAATTTCTTTTTCTGAATCAATTTTATGATTGGATTTTGCTAATTCTAATGGAGAAAATGAATTTGGAATAAACTGGTTTAATATTTCCTTTGCCTTTAATTCTGTTATCTTTTTTTCTTTTATTAATTGTAATAACTCTATGAAATGTTTTGGGTTTATATTAACTTCTTCTAATTCTTTCTTTGAATAATTTAAAACTCTTAACAATTCTATCACAATCCATTTAGAAGCTAAATCTACATCAGCATTTTTTATAACTTCTTCAAAAAATTCAGCTATGTCTATATTTTTAATTAATATTTCCGCATATTTTTTTTCAACATGATATTCTTTTATTATTTTTTCTAATTTTTCTAAAGGGGTTTCAGGAATGGATTCTTTTATTTTTTTAATATCTTCTCTTTTTATTATTAAAGTTGGTAGATCAGGTTCTGAAATAAATCTATAATCATCTGCTTCTTCTTTTTCCCTCATTTTTATGGTTTTATTTTCTGCTTCATCAAACCTTCTTGTTTCCTGTATTTTAACTGGTTCTTTTTTTTGTCTTATTATTTCATATTCTATTGCAGAAAAAATGTTTTTTATTGAATTAACATTTTTTACTTCAACTCTTTTTCCATTAATTTCTGGAAGAGAAATATTAACATCGGCTTTTATTCCTGCGTTTTTTTCTAAACATTTTATATAACTTAAAGTTGTTATTAACTGTTTTAACCATTCTACTACTTGATTTGATGAAGAAAAATCAGGTTCAGTAACAATTTCAATTAAAGGAGAACCTGAACGATTATAATCTATTTCCCCTGTTTCAGGATTCCAAGAAGCAGGATCTTCCTCTAGATGAACTTCTTTTATCCTTATCCCTAAAAATTTTCCATCAATCCCTGTTGGTGTAGAATATGGGCCTGATAATGTGTTTTGATATCCTTTAGGTAAGTCTGGCCAATCATAGTGTTTTCTTTTCCATACAAGTTTTTCATTAACCTTACATCCTAATAGGATTGCAATTTGTATAGACTTTTTTATTGCTTCAAAGTTAGGTAATAATGGCTTTGATCCTGGTTGTCCTGTACATGTTGGGCAGATATTTGTATTTGGTTTTATTTCTTTTAATCCGTGACTCGTTTTACACTTACAGAAAAGCTTTTCTTTTGTATTTAGATAACCATGTACTTCTAACCCAATTTTTACCATTCTTTATAATACTCTTTTTTATTTATTAATTTAATCTTTATTCTTTTTTATTCATTTTTTATTTGGATAAATTTTTATACTTCTTTTGGATATTAAGATTATGAAAAAGAATAATTTTGAAGCAGGAGACCTTATTGAAATAAATTTTTCAAAGATTAGTTATCAAGGTACTTTTATAGATTCTCCTGTTGATGAAAAGGGAATAATTCTCTTAAGATTAAACTCTGGTTATATAATAGGTTTTAATAAAAAAGATATCTCTTCAATAAATCTTTTAAGAAAAAATAAAATTAAAAATTTAATTTCAAATGAAAAGAAATCAGAACTGGATAATACAAAGCCGGGTATAGCATTAATTATAACTGGTGGAACAATAGGTTCAAAATTTGATAAAGAAACAGGAGCTGTTAAACCTATAGAGAATATTCAAGAATTTTTAGAAATTTATCCTGAAGTTTTTAATTCTGTAAACATTATTAGAATTGAATCCCCCTTTATGAAACTTTCAGAGGATATGGGTTCTAAAGATTGGAAAAAAATTGCAAAAACATGTATTAATCTTTTAAATGATAAAAATGTCAAAGGAATAATAATAACTCATGGAACAGATACTCTTCATTATACTTCTAGTGCTTTAAGTCTTTTTATAAGAGATATAAATAAACCAATTGTTTTAACTTATAGTCAGAAAAGTATTGATAGAGGGAGTAGTGATGCTTACCTTAACATGAAGTGTGCTTTGAACGCTGCTTTATCTGACATTGCTGGAGTAATCTTAGTGGGTCATGCTTCTTCAAATGATGATTTTTGTTATGGTTTTTTAGGAACAAAAGTTAGAAAATTGCATACATCTAAAAGAGATGCTTTTAAATCAGTTAATATAAGTCCTTTGTTAAAAATTTATCCAGATAGGGTAGAGAAAATTTTTGAATATAAAAAAAGAAATTCATTAAAACCAAAAATTGATGATTCTTTTGAAGAAAAAGTTGCTTTATTAAAAATCTATCCTAATCAAGATCCGGAAATTTTAAATTATTACCTAAAAAAAGGATATAAAGGAATTATTTTAGAAATGACAGGATTAGGCCATTGTCCAGGAAAAAATTCAGAGAATTCTTGGATAAATATTTTAAAAGAAGTTCAGAAAAAAGGAATGATTATTTGTGGAGTTTCTCAATGTATTTTTGGAAAAGTTGATCCTTTTGTTTATTCTACAGGTAGAGAAATTCTTAAAACAGGGGTTATTTACCTTGAAGATATGTTATCAGAAACAGCATTAGTCAAATTAGGTTGGGTTTTAGGTCATAAGGAATGGATTAAAGATAAAAAAATAATAAAAGAAAAAATGCTTGAAAACTTTGCAGGAGAAATTAATAAAAATCTTAAAGAATGAAAAAGAATAATAAAAAATATTTTTTTATAATATTAATAATTTTTTTAGTCATAATTTTATTTGTATTTTCCTTTTTTATAACTTATAAAAATCCTTTTATAAAAGAAAAAAAATATTTTCAAAATGGAAATTTTCAAAAAGAAAACAATAATTATTCTTTAGAAGAACAAAAAATTATCTCTTGCTCTTTAGAACTTTATAATAAGAATAAAATAAACAACATTAATCTTTCTTCGCAATGTTTGGGTAATTGTTATAATCATATAGTTGATATTTCTCATAATCCAAGATTGGAAGAAGACAATTTAAAAGAAAATCAATGTCCTGATTATCTCTCAGGAAAATTAAAACATTTTATTGAATTAGATTCAGAAGGAAGATTAATAAGAATAATTTAAATCCTTATTGGTGTGTAACTATTAAGTAAATACAAAACTAAAAGTTTAAATATTTCAAATTTTACTTTTTTTAATGAAATACATACAAAAAGGATTATCTAATGAAATAAATAAAAAAGAAATTTTGATTAATAATTATTTAAAAGAAAATTCAATTTATCTAAAAGAAACTCTTAAAAATTTATGTTTTAAATCTATCGAAAAAGATGTTATCACCCATTCTTGGATGATTGAAAATCCTAATTTAATCCCACAATGGTGTGTTTCTAGAAATACTAAAAAGAAGGGAATTAAAGAGGGAGTAAAAAATTTAGAAAATGCTTTTTCTTGGGGAATTAAAAATTTTGATTTTAATACATTTAATCAGAGTTTTTTAAAAAAACTATCTGGTATGACCAATCCTGAACTTTATCAGAATAAGGATCCAGATTTTAGAGAGAATGGGACTTCAATTTTAGGAGCAAGCACGACTCCACCTTATCCAGAAAAATTAATAAATTACGAAATTCCATGGTTTATTCATTCCCTTAAAGAACAATCTCTTTGTCCATCTTTAATTAATAAAATAGAAACTGCAATTTTTGCTCATCTTCATCTAGTAAGAATTCATCCTTTTGTTGACGGAAATGGTAGAGTATCAAGAATTTTGGAAGATATTATTTTATACAAAGAAAATATACCCTCTCCTTTAATAACCCCCTCTGAGAGATATCTTTATTATGAATTGTTAGATAAAGCCATTTTAGATTGGGATGAAAAAAAAGCTTTAAAGAAAAAAGGAGCTTCAGAAGGAGAATTTTTATTTTATAATTTTATAGCTAGTAAAATTAATTCTTCTTATGATAAAATTTTATATAAAATTTTTTCAAAAAATAAAAAATGAAAGAAAAGTTAACCCAACTTTGTGAAAATTATAATATTCCAATAAAAAAAATTGATCCTGAAAAAATGACATTTTATGGAACTCAGAAATATAATGAACAAATATTAATAAATTATTTAATTGAATTAGATAATCTCTTGAAGAGTAATTTAATTTCTATAGGAGGTTTTTCAGCTGGATCAAAAATTTTAGGGTTTAGATCTATGAGAAGAATTAGTAATGATTTGGATTGTATCACAAATGAAGAGGGTATAAAATTATTAAATGAGCATTTTCATGATAACCTCTTTCAAACATTAGATTACGGAGATTTATTTTTAGAATACAAAAAAGTTCCTGTCAGCTTTGATATAGAAGAAACTCATGGGTGGAAAATACCAAAAGATTTTTTTGAAGACATAAGAAGATTCTCTTTTTTAAATGGAGGATTAAATTCAATTTCTCCAGAATACTTAATAGGATTAAAAACTAGGAGATCAATAAATAAAAAAAGATTTTATGGAAAAGATGCCTTAGATACAATAAATGTACTCTTATCTCCATTCTATAGAAGTGAACTTAAAGAGATTGATTATGAAAAAATTGGAAAAATAATAAGAGAACATGCTTCAAATAAAAGAGAAGAAATAGAAGCCTATCTCTCTTTTATAGGAAGTTACTCTAATCATATTAAAAAGAAAGAAATTCCTTTATTTGAAAAATCATTAAATAATTTAAAACACCATACAATAAAAAATATTTTTTAATCATTTTTTTAATTTTTTAATTTTTTATGAACTTCATTTGTAATTAAATTTACTTTTAATTAAAGGTTCTCATAAATTTAATAAACCCTTTTTTCTTTTTATAAATATGGATATCTTAGAAAAAAATATAGACTATAAAGAAATTGGATTTAAATCTGGTTTAGAAATCCATCAACAATTAGACACAAATAAGCTTTTTTGTAATTGTCCTTCTTTATTAAGACAAGATTTACCCTCTTTTGAAATTAAGAGAAAACTGCATTCTGTGGCAGGACAAGAGGGGGAACTTGATTCTGCAGTTATTTATGAATCTTCAAAAGATAAGGAATTTATATATCAAGCTTATGACACGACTTGTCTTGTGGAGCTTGATGAAATGCCCCCTTATGAAATTAACAAGGAAGCTTTAGAAATTGTTATTCAGATTTCATTATTGCTTAATTGTAGGATCTTGCCAATAAGTCAAATTATGAGGAAAACAGTAATTGATGGGAGCAATACAAGCGGATTTCAAAGAACAGTTCTTATAGGGGATAATGGTTGGATTATCACTAAGAGTGGGAGAGTTGGAATAAAGAGTATTTGTTTAGAAGAAGATTCTGCTAGAATAATTGATAAAAAAGAAAATGTTTCTGTTTTTAGATTAGACAGATTAGGGATTCCTTTAATTGAAATTGTTACTGAACCTGATTTAGTAAACCCAGAACATGTTAAAGAAGTTGCTTTGTATATAGGGGGATTATTAAGATCTTTTAAAATAAAAAGAGGAATTGGAAGCATAAGACAGGACGTTAATATATCTATAAAACATAGTGAAAGAGTTGAAATAAAAGGATTTCAAGATCCTAATATGATGGTTGAAACAATTAATCAAGAAATTAAAAGGCAATTAAGTCTTGTACAAAGAGGAGAATTTGTAAAATCAGAAGTTAGAAATGCGCTACCTGATGGCTCAACTGAATTTTTAAGACCAATGCCAGGAAGCGCAAGAATGTATCCTGAAACTGATTTACCCTTATTAAAAATTTCTAAAGAGATGATTAATCACGCAAAAAATAATATGCCAAAGACAAGAGAAGAAATAGAAAAAGAATTAAAAAATTCAGGATTAAATCAAGAATTAATAAAATTGGTTCTTAATGAGGATAAACTTGAAGATTTTAAATTTTTATTAAAATATACAAAAGATAATAATCTTGCTGCAAAAGTTTTGTTAATATATCCAAAAGAAATAGCTAGTCATAAAAAGAAAGATGAATCTGAAATTGATTCTATTCTAACATTGGATGTTCTTTCTTCTATTTTAGAATCTTTTGAATCAAAAAAAATATCACAAGGACAAATAAAAAAAGTTTTAGAAAAAATTAGCGAAGGAGAATCTATTGAAAACGCCTTAAACTTTGAAAAAGAAGACATTTCAAATCTTGAAGAAAAAATTTTTAATTTAATAAAAGAAAAACCAGGATTATCTGAGAATGCTTATATGGGTATATTGATGAAAGAACTTAAAAGTAATATTTCTCCTAAAGATATACTCTCAACTATAAGAAAATTTTTAAATAACTAATTACTAAAGAAATAATGCAAGAAAATTTATATTCAAAAAAAATACCTATAAAAGAAATTTTTGATTCTTCTATAAAAGATGTTGAAATTGGTGGTTGGGTTAAAAATACTAGGGCTTTAGGAAAAATTAAGTTTATTGTTCTTAGGGATACATCAGGAGAGATACAGATCACTGGAGTTGAAAATGAAATTGATAAAAAAATATTTGAAATCATGGATAAAATCCCAAGAGAATCTGTAATTTATGTTAAAGGAAATGTTAAAACTTCTCAACAAGCGCCTGGTGGAAAAGAGGTGATTCCATTAAAGCTTGAAATATTAAATAAATCTGAAGAACTTTTACCAATAGATGTTTCTGAATTTTCAAAAACAGAATTACCAAAAAGATTGGAT
>JAAZNJ010000044.1 GCA_012798335.1 Candidatus Woesearchaeota archaeon
AAATCTTTGTTTCTTAATATAAGAATTATAATAGAGGGATAAAAATTGAAGGTAATTAATTATTAATTAGGATACTTAAATAAATATTAAAAAATTTACCATAAATCCCATAAATAAAATATTAATCGGTTTCATCAATTAAATTCTTTTTAATGAATACTTGAATAAAAAGCCATATTGATAAAATAATTGGAAAAATTCCAAAAATGATCCCACCTAAAATTTTTCTCAATAAGATATTTGAAATTAAAAGAGTAAGAATTCCTTTTTTAAATAAAACATTAATTAAGTAATTAATTCCTAATAAAAGAGAAGAAAAAGAAAAAAGATAGATTATCTTAGGAGAATTATCTAAAAGAGATAATTGTTTCAATGAAAGTAAAAAAGTAAGAATTAAAGAAAAGGCAGTTATATAAAATAAAAAATCAGGATAATTTATCCTTAAAGAAAAAAAATTTAGAAAAATAAGATTTGCTCCCCCAAAAAAAGAGGATAATAAAAATAAGAAAATAAGAAGATAGATAAATCTTTTAAATGGTTTCATTTTTTATGATTTAGATAATTATTTCTATGTTTTAAGATCAGTATTCATACCTGTAATAACATTAAAGATCAGATAATGATCCCCATTATGAACTAAATATCCATTAGCAAAATAATTTCTTGGACCATCTTTGTTTAATTCAAGGTTATAAACTGTTATTGGACTAGGAAGGTCTACTCTCTCTTTTGATAAAATCTTTTCAGGAGTTAATTTTCCATTAAGATTAATGTAAATTGTATCTCCCACATTTAGTTCTTCTGATTTTTTATAATAACCACATCCAATGTAGAATGGATGTATATTATTCACTTTTACAAAAGAATGTTCTGTTTTTATTATATAATACCAAAGCGTATTTTTTTCATGGACTAATAACTTTTCAATTGTGCTTATTACAAATTGATTTTTCTTATCATCATAACTTAAAACTTTATCTCCTGCTTTTAAAGAGGTTATATCCGATCTTCCAAGAGGGGTATTAATTAAAGTTCCTGCAAGAAAACACCCCCCACCCCCAATAGGTTGAGGGGGTGGTATATAAGGGTCAGGACAACTCTCCCCATTAACAGTAACAAGAGCACAGTTAGCTGAACAATAGGTACAAGAGCTATCACAACCAGGAGTACATACGACACCATTATTACTTTTACCATTATCACATTGCTCACTAATTCCGTCATCATTAGGGTTTAGTACAACACCATCTCCACAATAATTACAAGTCCTAAGATTTGAGATTCCTAACCTTGTCAAAGCTGCAGAAAAAGCATTCCACTCTGTTGCAGTTTTTGTTGGAATAAAATAATTTTTTCCCCCACTATTTTGTAAAACTTTGCATTCGCTAGAAGGATTAAAAATTTTTACAATAGCATTAACTAATAATTTCCAACCACTATCTTTAGAACCTGATGCTAAATCAGTTGAACTAACCATTGGAAATATAATTAATAAACTTATTATTAAAATAAAAAAAAATAAGGATAATTTTTTTATTTTATGATTCATCTCTTTTTTCATAATTATATAAAAAAAAAGGACTTTATAAAGTTTTTTAATAAAAAAATTTTATTTTTTATTTCTCTTTTTCATTAGACCATAAAAATTTTAATTTTCTTAAAATAAAAAAAGCAGTTAAAATAAAAAAA
>JAAZNJ010000006.1 GCA_012798335.1 Candidatus Woesearchaeota archaeon
CCAATTTTAAAAATAATAGAAAAACATGTTTTATGCTATTGCAATGAAGGATGTACACGATTAAATTCCTCATTAAATCAAGATAAAACTAAATGAAAAAAATTCGATCTTAAAAAATGAAAAATCAAATAAAAAATGAAAGAAATATATTTTGACAATGCCGCTACAACAAGAATAGATGATGAAGTTTTAAAAGAGATGATAAAATATTTTAAAAAAGAATATGCTAATGCTTCTTCTTTGCATTTTAAAGGAAGAATAGCAAAAGAGGCTATTGAAAAAGCAAGAGAGATAATTGCAAAATCAATAAATGCTGAAAAAGAAGAAATAATTTTTACTTCAGGAGGAACAGAATCAAATAATTTAATATTAAAAGGTTTATTTTTTTCTAATTATCCTGAAAAGGATCATATTATAGTTTCAAAGATAGAACATGATTGTATTTTAAATTCCTGTAAATTTTTAGAAGCATTAGGTGCTAAAATAACTTATTTGAATGTTGATTCTGAAGGATTTGTAGATTTAGAAGAATTAAAAAAATCAATAACAGAAAAGACATTTCTTGTTTCAATAATGCATGTTAATAATGAGATAGGAACAATTCAAAACTTAGAAGAGATTGGAAAAATATGCAAAGAAAAAAATGTTTTATTCCATACAGATGCATGCCAAAGTTTTACAAAAGTCCCAATAGATGTAAAAAAACAAAATTTAGGTTTAGTTACATTAAATTCTCATAAAATTCATGGCCCAAAGGGCGTTGGTGCTTTATATGTAAAAAAAGGAACTTTGATTACCCCATTGATAGATGGAGGAGGACATGAAAATGGGAAAAGAAGCGGAACAGAAAATGTTACAGGAATAGTAGGTTTTGGTAAAGCAGTAGAAATTTCAAATACTTTAAATCATAAAGAAGGATTAAAAAAAATGAGAGAATTGCAAGAGTATTTAATTAAAGAATTATCAAAAATACCGAATACAAGAATTAATGGGCCTATAAAAGATTTAGATAAAAGACTTTGCAATAATATTAATGTCTCTTTTAAAAATATAGAAGGAGAATCAATAATGATGCTATTGTCTGAAAAAGGAATTTGTGTTTCAACTGGGAGTGCTTGTTCTTCTCATTCTTTAAAGACAAGTCATGTTTTAAAAGCATTAAATTTAATTCCATTAGAAGCAAATGGAACAATAAGAGTAAGTTTAAGCAAATATAACACGAAAGAAGAAATAGATTATTTTTTAAAGAATATCAATACAATAGTAAAAAGATTGAGAAAAATCAGCCCATTTTCAGATTAAAAAATTATGAATAGGTATAGATAAGAGGTTATAAAAAAAGATTATAAGAAAGTAAAATAAAACACAAGACAAAATAGATTTATACAAAAATAAAATTAATTAAATAAAAATAAATAAAACAAGATGAAAAACGAGAAAATAAAAAATAAAGCAGAAAGAGAAAGTAAGAAAGAGAAAAACACCAAAGAAAAAACAAAGAACAAAATAGAAATAAAAGCAAATAAAAAAAACGAAGCAAAAGAAAAAGTAAATAAAACAAATAAAAACTTGGTTACAAAAGAAACAAGTTTTATAGAACTTTTAGAAAAAAAGCCAAACTCTTTTGAGTTGTTATTTCAAGAAGGATTACATTGTTTAGGGTGTGCTATGTCTGCTTATGAAACTATTGAACAAGGTTGTTTAGCTCATGGAATGACTAAAAAACAAATTGAAAATTTGATTAATAGGATAAATGAGTTAAACTAAAAAAATACTAAAAAATAATAACTAATTAAAACTAAATAAGGGTATAAAATTAAATTGAAAGGCAATAATTAGATTAAAGAGATAATAAAAATGGAATTAAATTATTCAAAAAAAGTTATGGAGAATTTTCTTCATCCAAAAAATATGGGTGAAATAAAAAATCCAGACGGAGTTGGCAAAGTTGGAAATCCTGTGTGTGGAGACGTAATGAATGTTTATATAAAAGTTTCAAAAGACAAAGACGGAAAAGAAATATTAAAAGATATTAAATTTAAGACATTTGGATGTACAGCAGCAATTGCAACTTCCTCTATGATAACTCAAATTGCAAAAGGAAAACCTCTTGAAGAAGCAGAAAAAATAACAAGAAATGATATTGCAAATGAGTTAGAAGGTCTCCCTCCAATAAAAATGCACTGCTCAAATCTTGCAAGTGATGGTTTAAGAGAAGCAATAAAAGATTATAGAAAAAAGTCAAGATAAGGAAAAATAGTTTAAAGAAAGTTTATTATAATAATCTTTTATTTTTTCAGGAGTAATAAATTTTTTATTATCTCTTGCTAATTTTCCTGTTATCAATTTTAATATCATTTTTAATATTGAATAATATTATAAAGATAAAAAAGATACACCTTAATGATATTTATATACTTTCTTGATTTTAACAATTATTTTTATTTTATCTTCTATTTTATTTATACAAGATAACCTATAAAAGTTAATGAACACGAAACAGGAGCACTGCTGTCACAAGTGCCAGCGCAGCTGTAATAATAATTAATATCACATTTAACAGTGGTACATGTCCCAGAAGTAGATACTGTATTAGTTATTCTACCACAAGCAGTAGCAACTGCACCTGAGGTCACCATATAAAGAGCATTTCTTCCTCCTCCTGCAATTAAGGCTTGTGTAAATCTTCCTGTACCTTGAACATCTAATTTATATGTTGGATTTGTCGTCCCAATGCCGACATTGCCGTTATATATTGTTAAGCGGTCATCTCCCATCTGATATAAAGACAGTCGGTCATCAGCGTCGTTATTGATTCCAATGCGAAGTTTTGTAGCCTCACCAGATTCAACAAAATAACGAATGAATGCTTCGTCTCCACTACCCCCTCCTGGATCAGTTGGAAAATAAATTCCAGCATCAGCAGAATTACCAACTGCCGGACGAATTGAGCCACCTTCTACTGTCAGTTTCTTGCTTGGTGCCGTCGTCCCGATGCCAACATTACCTGCAAAATAAGAAGGTTTTGTTCCATCAGCATAAAAAGCATAATCTGTAGAACTTCCTGAACCACTTGCATAAACTTGAGACCAAACACTATTTCTATGTGCTAATAAAGCAACTTCTCCTAAAGGCCCAGTTTGTGAACCCCCATATATCACATCTACAGCAGAATTATATGTTGTTCCTTGGATAGAATTAATTAATAATTGTGATGAGTTTACACTTGGCCCTGTAGTTGGAATTATCCCCCCAACTCCTAATTGACCCGATATAAGACCATTTCCACTTACATCTAACTTCGCCCCTGGTGTTGTCGTCCCGATGCCGACGTTGCCACTGAAATAATTCTTTGGACTATTAACATAAACCCCATACCGTGTTCCATCAATACTTCCATAAGTTGTATCAACATACAAACCATAACCAGTGGCAGAAGCACTATTAACTTTTGCCATCGAATATAGACCAATAACATTTTCAGCAGCACCACTATATACTCTTGAAGCCATACCAATTTTCCCTGTCGGCAAAGTTTCGCCATACATATCATAAAATACTTCAAGCTTCGCCCCCGGATTCGTCGTCCCGATGCCGACTCTATCATTGTTAGCATCCACAAACAAAGTACTGCCGTCGATAGAAACATTTCCTGTGTCCTGTATGATGCTATTTCCCAAAATACTTGTGCCAGTCCACTTCGGAATATAATTAGCAGTTCCTGACCCACCGACTTTTAAATTTGGGTCGAAGTTACCAGAGTGCCAAATTCTGATTGTGTAATCATAAATTGATATATCCCATTATCTATTATATCTCCATTATCACCTTGTGTTATCACAGTATACACCCCCACATCTGACGTGTTACAAAAATCATACCACCACGAATAAGTATCAATAGAACTCATAGACATTCCTTCATCTACAATTGAATTATTAGAAGGGCCCAATATAGAAGTAACAGTAACATAAGAACATCCCATATCACATATCTCTACTATTCTAACACATTCTCCTTGTTTATAGGTTCCTAAATTATTAATTAAATTTTCAGAATTAACAAAATTAAAAAGTATTATACTAATAAATAAAAATATAAATATCTTTTTATTTAACACCATTCTGAACTCCCTAATTTACATAAACTTGTTTTTAATTTTTGATTTTCTATTTTTAATTCATAAATAGCTTGTCTTAATAAATCTACTTCTTTATCTAATAAAACTCCTTCTTCTTGAGTTACATTTATTAAAGGATATGTTGTTTCTTTTACTGTTTCTATTATTTTTTTACCTTCTTCATCTTGCTTTGTTACATTTACTAATTTAATTATAGGTTTAGATAAATTTAATTCACTAATATTATATTTTATATAACCATAAAATTTAGAGTGGTCTATTTTATTATCTTTGATATAATAACTTGCATCTTGTATTTTATCTAATGCACTCCCTTCAGATTTGTTATAAATACTTGTTCTTGTTATGTATCCTGTAGCTGAAATACTCGCCCCAGAATATATACTTATACCACCTATATTATTAGACACTACTAAAGGATACCCTGGACTCGTCGTTCCTATACCAACAGAGCCGTCATAAGTAATTCTCATTTTTTCAGTTAAATTATTATTAAAAGGGCTATTTGTTTTAATTATTAAATCTGAAGCTCCAGCAGAAGAATCACTAGCAATTGCTCCAATTTGTAAATGAATTTTTCCTCCACCACCACTTTTGTCAGCGTTATAAAAATTAATCACCCCCCAAGAATTATTTATATCCCAATCGTTTGCATCTACCCCAATAGATTGAATAGATAAAGAAGAAGGAGTAATAGTAGAAGAACCAGTATTTTTATCAATATATAATAACCCTTGATTCGTCTGAATTGCTCCATTTACAGTCAAGGCATAATTCGGAAAGGAAGTATTTATTCCTACTTTTCCAGAAGATACGATTAACCCATATCTTGTACTTGGGGCAGATGCATAAATTGTATCTGTAAAATTCCCTATTCCCATTACATTTAATGTATTTTGAGGTGAAGTTGTTCCTATTCCTACATTTCCTGTACTCCCATTTACAAACAAATGTTCGCTTCCAGTTGTATTGTAAACTCTTAAAGAACCTAAAGCATTTGAACTATTAATTGTTAAAGTTCCTGTTGGACTTGTTGTTCCTATTCCTACATTCCCTGTATTAGCATTAACAAAGAAATCAGAAGTTCCAATACTAAAATTATAATCTCCTAAAACTACATTTTTATTACTTCCTGTGTATGGAACATAATAATTTGTTAAATTATAATCAACTTGTGTTGTATTATAGAAACCTTTATTTTGAATTTCTGACATTGTTAAAGTTGTTGTATTATAATATCCTAAGTTGTTATTTAGTTGAGAAATGTTTTGTAAAGTTGTTGAGTTGTAATATAAGTATGGATTTGATATACTATAAAAGTTTGAAGTTACCCAGTTAGCTTGACTAATATTTAAAGCGTCAACATAGTTTTTTAATGAAACATTAGCATTTGTTATATTTGTGTCTACTTGTGTTTTATTATAATAATTTATTTTATCTTGAGACCAATTACCAACATTATTTGTTATCCAAGAAGTATTCCAAGTTCTGATTATTGTATTATTATCTAATCTTAAGTCTGAAGTTGTTTTATTGTAGAAGTTTGTATCAACATAGTTTTTCATAGAAGTATTAGCATTTGTTATATTTGTATCTACTTGTGTTGTGTTATAGAAACCTTTACCCTGAATTACACCCATTGTTAAAGTTGTTGTATTATAATAAGCATAAGGATTAGAAATATTGTAGAAGTTTGAGGTTACCCAATTAGCTTGAGTTATGTTTAAAGCATCAACATAATTTTTCATAGAAGTATTAGCATTTGTTATATTTGTATCTACTTGTGTTGTATTATAGAAACCTTTATTTTGTATTTCAGACATTGTTAGAGTTGTTGTGTTGTAATATCCTAAATTATTATTTAATTGTGAGATATTTTGTAATGTTGTAGAATTGTAATATAAGTAAGGATTTGATTTTAAGTAATAATCATTTATGTCAAAAGAACTTAAGTTATAATAGTTAAATCCTAAAATAGTGTTTATGGCTGGAGTTGTTTGATTATAAGCCCATAAGTCATATGTTGCATTATAAGTTGAACTCCAAGAATTATTATAAAGAGTAAAGTTTGAAGTCCATAATGGTTCTCCAATCTCGGCATATAAAGTATCTGCGTAAGTTTTGTTAAATGTCGCATAGGTGTCATTCCAATAATTATTATTATTTGCTAATTGAGAAATGTTTTGTAGAGTTGTAGAATTATAAAATCTTAAATTATTATTTAATTGACTTAAATTTTGTAAAGTTGTAGAGTTATAAAAGGCATATGGATTTGTATTAAGATAATAAGTCCCATTAGTTACATAAAGATAAGAATCAGTCAAATTATAATTTCCAGAAAAAATAGTTGTTCCATTGATAATGCCTGTTGTTGTTATATTCCCTGTTCCATTTATAAGTCCATTAAAATTTATGTCTTGAACAAATAATTTTTGAATTCTTGAAGCTAAACTACCAAGCCATGAAAAAAATCCTGTTCCTGTTGTAGTTATATTTTTATTTGTCATGTTTAAATTTACATCAATATTAACACCACTAAGAGAAACATTTTGTGCAGAGAAAGAATAAGGAACTCTTGAAATTTTTGTTGTATCAATTAAAACCCCATCTCTGTAATAACAAAGCCAATATTGTTCAGAATAATTTAATCTTGTATTGGGAAGATAATACGAAATAATACCCCTAGAATCAGTAGTTAAAGTAGCCGGATTTAAATAAACCCCATCTGTACAATCGCTAGTTCTTGAAATATTAAAAATGAAATTAAAATTCCCTGTGATTACACTTCCAGAAGCATTTTTGGTTTGAATATTTAAATGTAAACTATCCCCAATTTCAGTAGATTTTATAAAATTTAATAAAAAAGAATTAAAAATAAAAGTAATACATATACATCCCTCTTTTTCATATTAAATGTATATATTTTATATTTATAAACCCTATTAAGAGTAGTGTAAAAACTATAAAAATATTTTTCCCTACATAAAAATGTCGAAGGTAAAACAATAGAAAAAAATTATCCTACAATTAAAAAGGTTTAGAAAAAAGAATTAAGATAAAAAAAGCAAAAAATGAAAATTTTTTATGTAAAATCTAATAAAAATAAGTAATACTTTTAAAAAATTTTAAGTTTTTAATAATAAAAAATAGATTTAAATATCTTAATTTCATAAAAGTTTTATGAGCCTGTAGCTCAGCCTGGTTAGAGCACTGCTCTTATATGAATACAATTCGCTAGAGTTGTATAACTCTTAGAACTCTAAGAAAGGCAGGGGTCCACGGTTCAAATCCGTGCAGGCTCATTTCGTTTTAGATTATTATTCTAAGAAAAATCAAAAATTTTATTTAATAAATCCGATCTTCTCAATTTTTCTAATGCTTTTTCTTGGATTTGTCTTATTCTCTCTCTGCTCAAATTTAATTGTTTTGATACTTCTTTAAGTGTATGTTCTTTGTTACCTGCAAGCCCATATCTTAAAAAAATAACCTTTTTTTCTTTTTCGTTAAGAGCTTGATTTAAAAGAGAATAAATTTTTTCTTGAGTAAACTTATTTAGAGTTTCATCAAAAGGTTCATTTTCGTTTAATCTTGAATTATTTGTTATAGACAATTCTTCAAAAGATTTGTCTTTTTGATCAGTTAATTCATTAGCATAAAAATCATAAGAAGAACAAATTGGTAAACTTTTGATTTTTTTTACAAATTTTTCATTAAGATTAAGATTAATTAACAAAGAATCTAAAGATTTGTTTGAATTAGAACTATTCTCTAAGATAGATTCAAAAAGTTTTTTGTGTTTAATAATCTGATTTGGAAAATGAATAATATTAGAAGTGTCATTTATATATTTTAAAATTTTTTGATTAATCCAATGAATTGCATAAGTGGAAAATTTATTTTTATATTTTTCAGGATTGTATCTTTCTATAGATTTTATTAAACCAATATTTCCTTCTGAGATTAGATCTATCATAGGTATCTCTTTTAATTTAGAACTATACTTTTTAGTCACCCAGATAACAAGTCTAAGATTAGATAATATTAATTTTTCTTTTGCTTCCTTATCCCCTTCTTTACTTTTTCTAAATAAATAAGCCTCCTCTTCTGAAGAAAGAAGAGGATACTTTTGAATAAGATTAAAATAATAGTCTAAGTCTGATTTTTCTCCTATTTCGTAAGTTAGAGAATCTTCTTCATTTTTTGATTTGAATTTTCTCATTTTTTATAAACATTTTTTAAGTTTAAAAATCTTTTTATTATAACTACTCAAAAATAGTATCCTTTTTTTATACTTAAAATATCTATGAAATGCTAAGAATATAATTAAGTTTAAAAACTATTTTCGCTGAAATAGTTTATGCCCTGTTAGTCTAGAGGCCAAGGATTCAGCCCTTTCAAGGCTGAGACCCGAGTTCGAATCTCGGACAGGGCATAAACATTTTTAAGTCTTAATTAAATATTATAAACTTAAAGAAAAAATTAAAAGAAAATTTTAATAATCAAAAAATTCAACATTACTTTCTATCATTTTCTTATAAAATATAAAATCTGATTTCTTTTCTTTAGAAGTTAATAATATCTTACCCATACCTTCCCATAAAAAAAACCATCCTGCAGGATGAGAGATATTTATTAAAACTTTAATTATAAAAGAGCCTTTACTAAAATCTTGGATTGATGTTAAAATGATTAAAAAACAACCAAGAACAAACCAAGATAGTCCAACACGATTCAATTTTTTGAGTTCTTTCTTTTTTTCATTAAAATGTTTATCAAAATGATCTTTCAATCTTTTTTTAATTTTCTTTTCTTTTTCTAAATCTCTTTTATCTTTAGGAATAAAAAGTTTAATTGAAATTTTATTTTTTTTGTCAGATGAGGCCTTTTTACACTCTAAAAGAAAATCTCCTGATAAAGCCCTTTTCAAATAGTCTCTAGGATCCAAATCAGAAAAAATGTCATCATAAGAGTTTAATATTAAAGGAATCTCTTTATCATCTTTAAAATGAGCTTTAATCCTCTTTTTTTCCATTATAAATAAAAAACTTTTCAATTTATAAGACTATCTATGAATTGATTAAAATGAATTATATTAAAAATTTTTCACCATATAACTCTCTTCTAAATGATAACCTAACTCTTCATAATATTTTCTTACACCAACACCTGAGATAATCTTTAATTTGTTAATTTTATTTTTAATTGTTATTTTTTCAGCTTCTTTTATTAATAATTTCCCTAATCCTTGATGTTGTGCAGAATTTTTTAAAAATTTTAAATTTTCTTCATCTAAATTTAAAGATTTTCCATAAACATGCAGTTCTCTTACATAAGCTTGTTTTTTATTGTCTCCAATAAAAATTCTGAGCCTTAACAAACCCAATAATACATCTTTTTTATTTACAATTTCAAGAAAATATTCTTTTCCATCACTCGCTTTATATTTTGTGATTTTTAGTCTTAAACTAGATTCATTTAAATTAGATTGATTTTGTTCTTCTTGATTAAAACCTATCTCTCTAAATCTTATCTCTTTTATTTTTTGTTTGTTTTTTCTTAATAAATTCTCAACATCTTTTCTTAGATCAATTTTTGTTGTTCCTGCAACAATATATTCAGGAGGTATCTCTCTCATTATTCTCATAACCCTACAGTATCTAGGAACAATTTTAAGCATTCTAATCAAAAGATTTTGTATTTCTTCTTTATTATAAGGAATATATTTCCCATTGAGATAATCTTGCTCAAGCTGAGAGTTTTTTAAAACTTCACAAGGATAAATTTTTAATTGGTCAGGCCTGAATCTTTGATCATTAAATATCTTTTTAAACAGAATTAAATCTTTCTTTAAATTGCTTCCTGGCAAACCAGGCATTAGATGATAACCGACTTTAAAACCTGCATTTTTCAAAGCTTTTGTTGATTCTATAACCTCTTTAACTTTATGACCTCTTTTAGTTATTTCGTAAATCTTATCATCTATAGCTTGAACACCTAACTCAACCCTTGTAACCCCAAATTCTCTCATTCTATCAATAAAATTAATACAAACATCAGGCCTTGTTTCAACACATAAAGCAACACACCTATGCTTTGAAGTTTCATTTAATTTTTGGGATTCTTCTAAATTTTTAGAAATTTTATCATTTAAAGCATCATAACAATCTTTAATAAACTTATATTGAAAATCTTTATCATATTCAAGAAAAGTTCCACCCATTATTATTAACTCTATTTTTTGGGTAGGATGATTCATTAATTCAAATGCTTTTATTCTTGCCTGAACTTGTTTAAATGCATCATAATTTAATTCAGAAGCTCTTAAAACAACAGGGCTTTTTGGTGTGTAACTCTGAGGCACATTAAATGAAGGGCAAAAAGTGCACATTCCATGATTACATCTTCTCGGAGGAAGCATTACTGCTACAGGGGTTATCCCTGAAATTGTTTTTGTTGGTTTTCTTATTTCATTATTTAATGGTTTTTTCATTTAATAAAAAGAATAAAAGAACTTTTAAAGTTATATAATCGTGTTTATTGTATGTTAGTATTATAAATTTATTATTCTACCATAAATAAGAAAAAAGAAGAGATAGATTAAAGTAAAAGATTAAAAAAATTTATTAAGATTAGATTTAAAGAATTTAAAGAAGAATTAAAAATGGAAATTTCAAATCAAAAAGAAGTTTGGGAAAACATTGCAGAAGAATGGAATAAATTTAAAACTTCTCCTGCAGAACATGTTATAAAGTTTTTAGAAGGGAAGAAAGGCAAAATTTTAGATTTAGGAAGTGGAAGTGGCAGAAATTTAATAAAAAGAGGTGATTTAGAGTATTTTCTTTTAGATTTTTCTAAAAAAATGATAAAATTTGCAAAAGAAAAATGCAAAAAACTTGGAATAAAGGCAAATTTCTATATACAAGATATGACCAAACTGCCATTTGAAGATAATTTTTTTGATGCTGCTTTATGCATTTCTTCATTGCATTGTGTCCAAGGTCAAGAAAATAGAGAAAAAGTAATTCAAGAATTGTATAGAGTTTTAAAACCAAATACAGAAGTTGATGTATCTGTTTGGAATAAAAATTCTTATAGATTTAAAAATTCGAATAAAGAGAGAATAGTTAATTGGAGAGACAAAGGAGAAAGATATTATTATTTATTTGAAGATAAAGAGATTTATAACTTATTTGAAAGAAATGGTTTTGAAATAATTTTTAAAGAAGAGCCAACAAGGGCTATTGTTTTTATAGCAAAAAAAGTAATTAAGTAAAGAAATAGGATTAATCAAAAATTTATGATTTAACTAACTTTAGTCATAAAATAGATTTTAGTACCATTAAATTTAAAAATCAAAGCTTCTCAGGGGTTTTATGGTAAAAAATAAGAAATTATTAGCAACAGGAATATTAGGTTTAAGTTTATTTTTAAATGGAAATGTAAATGCAAATCTAAAAGGAAATGAAGAAAAAGTAAGTTATACAACAAACAAACAAATAACAGATAATAATCTTATAAAAAGTAATACTATAAGAGATTTAGAACTTAAAGAGATAAATGGAAAATACTACTCTGTTTTGTCTCCTATAAAGAAAGTTAAATCCTTAAAGTATGCTTTTGAAACAAATAATTTCTATGAAGATTCTGAAGAAGTTTTAATGGCAAGGCTTATGTTAGGTGAAGGTGAAGGAACTTCAGATTTAGAAAAAATAAGAATTGGATATACTGCAATGAATAGAGTAAAAGATGATAAAAAGAGATATGGTAAAACCTTAAAAGAAGTAATCTTAAAACCTTATCAATTTACAGCATTTGAGTATAGAAAAAGGATTCTTAAAAAACCAATGAGATATAATCCAGAAGAGTTTTTGCATTGTTTGGAATTATCAGAAAATCTCCTTAAAGGTAAATATGAAGACCCAACAGATGGAGCAACATTTTATTTTAATCCAAAATTAGTAAAAAGAATACCTTCTTGGGTTGATTATTTAGAAAAAGTAGAAATTAAAGAAAAAGATAATGAAAAAAGCCCGCATTATTATTATAGAGAACCATTATAAAGAAAGTTTATAAAAATAAAAAGAGGTTTAAAAGTTTAATAAAACTTAAAATAAAGCAGTTTAATTTTTGCTTTTTTTATCAAATTTTAGCATATCAAAAAAAGATTTTTTTTCAAATTCAATTATCTCTATTTTATCTTTTTTTAGTTTAAGAGATATTTTTATTAATCCCAGATTAGAAACAAATATAGTTCCTAAAATGAAGTTTTCATTATCTTTAGTTTGTAAAGAAAAAAGCATTTTTTGAACCTTATTTTTTATTCCTCTTATTTCAATTTCATTTAAAAGATTATCTTTAATATTTTCAAAATCAAAATCTAAATTTATATCTATTTTTTTAGGAATTTCTTCATCATAATTATCCAAAGGAATAATTTTAACTTCTTTTTCTAATTCAAAACTTATTATCTTGTTATTTGAAGGAACATAAAAATCTAAAGAATATTTATTATTTTCAAAGTTAGATTCATAATCAAATATAAAAAATCCAGAACAAAGATAAGCATCCTTGTTATTCTTAATAAAATCCTGGAATTCTCCTGAAGATTCAAGTTTTTCAACTAAAAATTGGAAATTCATAAATTTCTAAATAAAAGATGGTTTAATTATTTATCGAAAATTGAAAAAATACCCTCCAAAAAATAAAAAAATGCAAGAAAAATAAAAATTTTTTAAAAAATAAAAAATTATAAGAAAAATTTATAAATGATATTAATAAGGCAATTTTATGATAAAAAAAACGAGGAATTTTATTATTAGTCTTGGAGTTGCATTAGGAATTTATTCAAATGTAATTGGGAATTCTTATTCATTAATTAATAATAAAAGTCTTAAATCTTCATTTGATTTAAAAAAGAAACAAGAATTTATTTTAAAGATGGGAGAAAAACCAAAAATTAGAGAGAATTTTGATATAGACAAATATTTGGCTTTTTATAATTACGAAGATAGTTATTTTTTAAAGAGAAAGAATAAAAATGATTTAAATAAATCTTTATTGACAAATCTTTTTTTATATGAAAAACAAAATAAAAATTTAGAAAAAAATTTAGAAAATATCAATTTAGAGAAAGAGGAGATAATTCCTACGCTTACAAAGTTTCCTGATGAAAAAAGAAATAATAATTATGAAATAAATGATTTGGATAATGATGAGGAAATATTATTATTAGCAAGAATGATTCTAGGAGAAGGAGAGGGTTGTTCAAAATTAGAAAAGATTGCTATAGGCTATACTGCTATAAACAGAGCAAAAGATAATAAAAAGTGGAATGGTACTACAATAAAAGAAGCTTTATTAAAAGAATATCAGTATGAATCTTTAAATGATAAAAAAAGAGTAAAAGTATTAAAAAAACCTTTTTCTTATAATAAAGAAGAATTTTTAGAGAGCTTAAAGATAGCAGAAGGAATAATAAATGGTATATATAAGGATCCAACAAATGGTGCCACTCATTTTTATAATCCAAGATTAATAAAAAATCCACCTAAATGGGCGAATTCTAAATCATTTAAATACATTGGAAAAATAGAAAAGAATTGGTATCATCTTTTTTATAAAGAGAGATAAAATAGAGAATTAACTTTAAGAAAGAATAAAATTAATTTAGAAATTATAAAATTTTTATATAAACTATAAATATTTATAAATAAGAAAAGAGTTATTTTTCTATGACTAAAAATGGGCTAAGCATTATTTTTATTGCATGTATCTTCCTTGTTTTTTATTTAAACTTAGTTTCTTCAGAGATTATTTTGAATGAAAAGTTGAATGGTGTTTATAATGTGGGGAACTCTATAAAAATACCATTAACAATAAAAGTTTTAGAAGATACTTCTGGGATATTACAATTAGATTTAATATGTGACAATGGTACTCAAATAAATTTTTATAAAAATGGGATTTGTCTATCTTCAGGGGAAGAAACAACTCTAAATCCAATTTTAGTTTTGATTCCAAATATAATTGGTGAAAATAAGGGAAATTGTAAAATTAAAGCTTCTATAAATGAAGATTTTCTTTTAACAGATGAGTTCAAGATCTCGGATTTACTAATAATTCAATCAACTTTAGAAAAAAATAATTTTAATCCTGGAGAAGACGTTATCATTTCAGGGACAGTTAAAAAAGAAGATGAAACCCCATTAAATGGTTTTATCGATTTTGTCTTAAAAGATAATGATAAAGAGATATTAAAACAATCTTCAACAGTAAATAAAGGTAATTTTAACAGTAAGATAACGCTTCCAGAAGATATTGAAGCAAAAGATTACACAATTTTTTTAACAGCTTATGAAAAAAATAAAGCAGGGATTACTCTTAATAAAGGAGAATCCAATTTAACTCTTAGTGTAAATCAAGTTCCAAAAAGACTTTCAATTTTATTAAATAAAGATAAAATAAAACCAGAAGAAACTCTTGTAATAACTTCTACTCTTTATGATCAAACAGGAAAAACAATATCATCTTTAGGTAATATAAGTATTTTAGACAAAAATAACAATATAATAGAAAAAAAAGAGATAAATACTGACAGCGAATTAGAATATAAAATAAGAAAGATGGAATTACCTTCTAATTGGTCTGTTAAATCTCAATTTAATGGTTTAGAAGAAATAAAAAAATTTGAGATAGAAGCGCAAGAAAATTTAGAAATTCAATTAGAAAATCAAACATTATTTATTACAAATTATGGAAATATTCCTTATAATAAAACCCTTTCTTTAGAGATAGGAGATAAATCTTTAGAATTAAATGTTAGTTTAGATATAGGAGAATCAAAGAAATACAAGATTAGTGCTCCAAAAGGGGAATATAATGTTAAGATTTATACAGGAGAGGATACAGAGATAAACAAAAAAATGAGTTTAACAGGAAATGCTATAAGAGTAACAGAAGATCAAAATAATTCTTTTAAATATTATATAATTGGTTTTTTAATTATAATCTTTCTTTTAATTATAATGATAAAAATAAGGAAACACAATAAAAGAAAAAAAATAAAAATGAAAACAAGAAAAGAGAATCTCCATAGAAATACTGAGCAAAAGAAAGAAAGGAAATTTAGATTTTTAAGAAAAAAAGATAAAAGTCAAGAATTAAAAAATGCTATTGTTTTAAAAAGAGACTTGAAAATTAAAAATTCTAATCAAATATCTCCAAATCAAGAAGAAAGAGATAAAGAATTTGTTCCTATAGAAATTTATGAAGCTAAAAAAGAAAAACAAGAAAAGGAATACTTAGATTTTTCAAAAGAGAATATGATAAATAGAGCAAATAAAGCCGAAATGTTTTTATCCTTACAAGGAGAACCTCAAGAATCTGCTATTTTATGTTTAAAAATAAAAGATTTAGAGTATTATTTCTCTAGTAAAACAAGTATTCATGATACTTTATTAAAGATCTTGCAGATAGCTGAGGTTAAAAAAGGAGTTTATTATATTAATAAAGATTATTTATTTTTGATTTTTTCTCCTTTAAAAACTAAGACAATGAGAAATGAAGAAATAGCTTTAAATACAGGGGAAGAAATTTTAAATTTATTAAATGAACATAATAAAAAATTTTTACAAAAGATTAATTTTGGTATCTCTTTGAATAAAAGTAAGATAGTCACGAGAATTGTGGATAATATCTTTAAGTTTATGGTTTTAGATTCTTCTATGACTCAATCCAAAAAGATTAGTTCTTTGTCAAATAATGAATTTCTATTAAGCCAAGAAATAAATAATGAGATGTTAGAAAGAGCAAATTATACAAAAGAAATAAGAGAAGGGAATGTAGTTTATGTTTTAACCTCTTTAAAAAAAGAAGACGATAAAACAAAGAAGTTTATTGAAAGGTTTTTAAAAAGACAACAAGAAAGCTAATTTAAAAGAGTAAAAGGATAAAAAGAAGATTAAAATAAAAGATTAATTTTATTTTCTATTCTTAATAAACTATTTATCACAGCCCTTTTAACTTCAGGATGTGATTTTTCAAGTTCATTTAAA
>JAAZNJ010000045.1 GCA_012798335.1 Candidatus Woesearchaeota archaeon
GCTTCTTCCTCTGCTTTTTCTCCTACTTTCCTTATTGCTTTTCCTGTTTTGTCTATAGCTTCTATAGATTCTTTTAAGCTTTCTGCACCAATTTTTGATTTAGCAAGATTAATCATAGCTTTTCTTTTAAGAGCCCAAACCCCTAATTTGTGAATCCCAAGATTAACAGCGAGAAATGCTAAAAATGAACCAATTAAACCAACCATAACACTTGCCCCAAATAAAAAACTAAATAAAATAACAAGTAAAGATAAAAAATTAAAAACAATCCCAAAATTAGCAATTATAACAGTAATTAAAAAACCAATTCCATAAGATAATTGTCTTGAAAAAGAACTAAATGTTGCTACTATATCTGAAACTGTTAAAAAGAATAGAAGCCATAGAGCTATTGTTACAATAAACGAACCGATTGTGTCTAATTGAGATGAGACAATCAATTTCCCAAATATTCCTTGAAAGAGTAAAGCTAAAGGCCTTATCTCTAAAAGATTTTGCCAACCTTCTGCATTTTGACTCAAAGGATTATTTGTACTTTTTGCTTCATAAATTTTAGAGAATGCTTCTGAAAAAGTATCTTTAATATTATATCCTGTACTTGTTAAACTTGAAGGATTATTATTAAAATATTGATTAATTAATAAAATTGAAAATAAAAATAAAAAGGAGATAATTCCTATAACAAGAAATTTATTTTCAAGAGTTTCAGAAAGATAATTTGGTTTTTTTCTTTTCATAAAAAATTCAGGATAAGATGATTTTGGTGTGGGGATAACAACTTCTTTATTTGTATTTTTTTTATCTTTATTTTTTTCTTGAGATTTTTCTTGAAGTTCTTTTGCTTTTTTATTATAAGTATTTGTATAAGTTTTAAAATTTTTAGATTTTTTTTCAAAAGTTTTCTTCTTTGATTTTTTTGAATTTCTTGAATTTGAATTCAAAGTATTTACTCTTTTTTTAGATGAAGACATAAAAGAATTAGTTGTTCAATATTTATAAAAGTTTTTAGAAGAGGAAAGTTAAATTCCTCTTCACCTGTTATTTCTATTTTGATTCTGTTTAAGACGGGTGGGCGGCTGCTAATTCCTTCTAGAATTGAGCTGAATGTTTAAATATAATATCTTTTATCATTTAATCCCAATACCGGCTTCCGGCATCTACTAATCTCTCTTCGTATCCAGCTAAATTTTTCGTTGCAGCTGCTGCTTCTTGTTGAAGCATTCTGGCATTCCTGTCGTCTTCCATTATTTTTCTTTTTAATACGAAATCTTTAAACTTAGGAAGAATAATTCCGTTAGCTCCAAGGAATGCTAAAAATGCTGCTCCTAAACTTAAATAAATTGATAGAGCCCCAAAACTTCCTAATAGACCTGTAAGACCAACAACCAGTGCAGAAAAAAACCCCATTTGCGCAAGAATTGTAGAAAGAGATAAGCCTAAAATCCAAGGAAGAAGTTTAGATTTATGAACATAAAACAGAGATATTATATCTGAAAAAGAAATAAAAATCATAAGCCAAATACAAAAAACAATGATTAAAGAAGAAACAGAAGCTTGAAAAGAGTTTTTTGAAAGGTCAAAATATACTGGTTTACCTAAAAGAATAAATAAAATTGTTGAGAATGCGTTGTTTAAACCATTTTCATTAGGAATAATATTAAGTACAAATTTCCCATCATACATTGCAATTGCATTATGATCTTTTGCAAGTTCATCAGCATTTAAAGGTGTATCTCCTACTTTAATAACACCTACGGTTACCCCCTTCTCAGGGAGAACATAATCTGAAGGAACAACTGGATCATATCCAGTAATAACTTTTCCTGTTGAATTAAATTGAACTGCTAAAAGAATTAATAACAAAACTAAAAAAATGATTGAACCAATAATGAAAGGTTTGTTCTTATTAAAAAAAGTTTTTAATTTTGAGTTATCTTTTTGAATTTTATTTTTGACTTCTTTTTTATTTTCTTTTTTATTAGAAACTTTAGATTTAGGACTTAGGTTTTTAGAATTTGAAGATTTTTTCACACTCTTATTTTTTGATTTCTTCATTATCAAATTAATAATTTAGTATTTATAAATATTATTATGTTTAATATTAAAAAATAATTATATTCGACAAATTATCTTAGACAAAAAGAATAATTATAAACCTAATAAATTTTATTTTTTGAATAATTCAGAATTTCCAACTTTCTTAAAAGATTCTTCTAATGTTCCTAAATTTCTTATTGCGTCTCCTGTTAATTTTGCTCCAGCTTCTGCTTTAGAAGTTATCATTAATAATTTTCTTCCTGCAAACCATTTAGCTAAACTTCTTATTCCCAAATTTACAACAAGAAATGCAAAGAATGCTCCTCCTAAACCAACAAAAACAGCTGTTGAAGCACCTATACTAAAAATTTTTGCTAAGGTCATAATAAAATGAAATTGCCAATTAAACTGTGCTAAAATTAAAACAATAACAAAAGAGATAACCCAAGGAATTCCTTTAGAAAAAGTACTAAATTGGGAGATAATATCCCCAAAAGTTACGAATATAAGTATCCATATACAGATAGTCATTATTAATACATTAAAATCAGGGACATTGTCTATTTTTGTAGGAGCACCAAAAATAACCTTTAATATTTTTGTTAGAGTTTTTGAATCCCTTATCCCCAATTCGGTTGTTAGTTCGTTTCCCCAACTTATTTTCTCACCTTGAGCATTGACAGTTGACCCTTCCCCCCCATATCCAGTAATAACTTTTCCTGTTGAATTAAATTGAACTGCTAAAAGAATTAATAACAAAACTAAAAAAATGATTGAACCAATAATGAAAGGTTTGTTTTTATTAAAAAAAGTTTTTAATTTTGAGTTATCTTTTTGAATTTTATTTTTGACTTCTTTTTTATTTTCTTTTTTATTAGAAAATTTAGATTTAGGACTTATGTTTTTAGAATTTGAAGATTTTTTCACACTCTTGTTTTTTGATTTCTTCATTATCAAATTAATAATTTAGTATTTATAAATGTTATTATGATTTAGGATAATTAATATAAAGATTAATCTAAAAAGAATAATTTAGATAATTCCAAATAAAATATTAAGCAGAATTATTCAAAAACTAAAAAAATAAAAGATTTATAAAAAAGAGATAATTATTAAGAGTATGAATAAGATTATAAATAAAGAATTAGAAAAAACATCTTCAAAAAAAAAGTTCTTAAACATTTTTCTCAGTTTATTTTTTGTTTTTTCATTAAAGTTTATATCTTCTGAAACATTATCAGAAATTTTAGCAAGTATTGAGCCTTCTCTTGTGATATTAACCTCTTTGTTTATTATAATTTTTGCATTAACTTATTTTTCATTAAATAAATATTTTAAAAAAGAAAATCAATCAATCTCAGGAATAATAGCTTTAGCAGTTTCTTTGCTTGTGATTTATGCAGTAAATAGAGCAGATATTATTACAAATACTAATTTTTTTTATACAATAGGAATTTCAGAGAGCAGTGCAGGTTGGATATTCTTTTTAATTAGTGCAGCAATTTTAGCTTTTATAATAACAAAATTTAAGATTGATTCTCTATGGATTATTGGTGTTTTATTAATGGGAACCTCTTTATTTGTTTATGAAAAAGATATTCTCTTTATAATAGGAGCATTATTAATAATTGTAAGATTCTTTTTTAAGAAAAAGAAAAAAGAGGAAGACTAAAACCACTTGTCTAAAACTTTTTGTTTATTTTTCTCATTTAATTCTCTAAATCTTTCTAGCTGTTTTTGTACTCTCTCATCTGAGAAATTATGTCTATAAACAAGGATTTCTCTTATTTTTTCTTCACTTATTTTAGGGAATTCTAAATTAAAATTTAAAACATTTGGCCTATGGAACAATTCAAATATTTCTTTCCAATCAAAATAAAGTTCTCTTGGTAAACTTTCTATTTGTTCTTTAACACTTTCAAAAATAAAAATTGGCTGTTTATATCTTTTAACAATTTGTAATGCTTTTTTCTGACCTATTCCAGGAATACCTTTAGGATTATAATCTGTACCAACTAAAATTCCCAAACAAATTAATTGGTCTAGATTAATTTCTAAATAATTTAAAATAAACTCTAAATCAATAATTTCTGGTTTTACTTCAATCCAACCGCTTATTGTTTTTCTTTTTCTTGCTAAAGTTAAATTTCTTATAAGTCTTGGAGCACCAAATAATAGACTGTCATAATCTTGACTCGCTGTTGCAAAAACATCTTGTCTCACTCTTGTTAAATATGAAGCTTCTGCTTCTCCTTCTCCAGGAGCTTGAATAACAGCAATTCCCATTGCGTCTAATAATTCCTTGCTTTCATCAATTATCTTTTTGTTTAAACTGATGAATTGAGAACTATACTTTCTCATCCCTTCTATGTCTTCTTCTAATTTTGCTCTTTCATATTTTTCTTTTGCTATATCTTTATTCTCTCCACGATTATTCAGAGTTCTATCTTTTTGTTCAGGGGGAATTCCATCAAAAACATAAACGAGTTTAATCCCATATTCTAAAAGGCTCATATTTCTATAAAATATCCCTGAAAGGTGACTTGTTATTTCTTTATTATCATCCATTAAAGGAGTTCCATCTAATTGTCTTATACTTGAAAGAAATTGATACAAAGCATTAAATGCATCAACACAAATTACTTTGTTTTTTAAAGTTTCTAAATCTAATTCTTTTCTTGGAATGATTTCTCTTATGTTTAGTCCCATAATAAATATAAGATAAAGAAATATAAATAGTTATTTATTTAACAAATTAATTAAGATTATATCTTTTTTTAGTATTCTTGATTATAGAATCAAAAATTTTATTTACCACCCTATGAGATAAGTCA
>JAAZNJ010000046.1 GCA_012798335.1 Candidatus Woesearchaeota archaeon
GTATTCAAAAAGATGATAAGGATGCCCCCTATTTTAGACAATTTCATTTACATTAAAGAAGAGGATCTCCCTTGGATTAAATCTCAACAAAGAGAGCTTCCATTTATTTATCATGAGACAAACTAAATGTTGTACTAACACTGCAATAAACAAAAGATATAAAAAATAATTTATTTCTTCTCTTTTTATTAATACTCCTTTTTTAAGCCAATTCTTAAAACATTTAAACACCTTTTCAAAAAACTTGCACTAACTTAACCTAAATGCACAAAAAACAAATTCTAATTAATAACTCTTAATCAAGAGTTTAATAAATTAATTTCTTTTTTTAACCTTTCAAACTATTCTCTTTATCAAATTTCTTAATCAAATTTTTCATACTTCTAAAGGTTATTTATTGATTTTTTATAATTTCTAAAATAAAATAATTTTCAAAAAAGATTATCCTTCATTTTTTCTATTTATTCTTTTTCCATTTAAATTAATTAATTCACAAGGCTTACCTAAGTGCACATAAAGATTTTAGATTAAATTATTAAAAGGTTTTAAATCGTTCTTACTCTTATTCTCAGACATTAACCTTAACCTAAAAATAAATTTGTAATACTCTTAAAACAACCCCCTTTTGTTCTTTTTAATTTTTTAGAGATCATAAATCTATTTAAATAACAATATTTATATACTTAGGGTGCCCTAATTATACAGAAACTAGCTAAAAAATACCCTAAGTAGACGAATAAACTTGCCTTTAGTTAACCTAAGTATACAATAAAAGACAAAAAAGAGAAAATGACACAACAAATATCTTTTCAAACAGCTAAACCTTTAGCTGCAATTTATGTAAGAGTTTCTACACAAGATCAAGCTCAACATGGTTTTAGTTTAGACGCTCAAGAAGAGAGTTTAACCAGTTATGCTAAAGCTCTTGGTTATGAAGTTTTTAAAATCTATAAAGATGAAGGAAGATCTGCTAAAAATTTAAACAGGCCAGAAATGCAAAATTTATTAAAAGATGCAGAATCTAGGAAATTTCAAGCAATTTTTATTTACAAACTAGACAGATTTTCAAGAAGTTTAAAAGACCTTATTTTGACAATTGATAAATTAAAAGAATGGGGGATTGATTTTATTTCCTTACAAGATAAAATTGAAACAGCTAGTGCAAGCGGAAAATTAATGTTTCAAATTATTGGAGCATTTGCTGAATTTGAGAGAAATATAATCGGGGATAGAACTTCTTTTGGAATGGAAAAAAAAGCAAAAGAAGGAGGTTTTATTGCAAAAGCTCCTTTTGGTTATGATTTGATAAACAAAGAACTTATAGAGAATAAAGAAAACGCTCAAAAAGTTAAACAAATCTTTGAAGAATATTTAAACACAGACATTTCTTTAACTCAATTAGCAAAAAAGAATGGATTTACAACAAGTGGAATAAAAAAACTACTCCAAAACACAACTTACATAGGGAAAGTCAAATTTGCGAATAGAGAATCAGAAGGCAAACATAAACCTCTCTTAGAAAAGGATCTTTTTGATAAGGTACAAGAGAAATTAAAAAATAAGATTGATTAATATTGATTTTAAACACCTGTTTAAACAGTTGTTTATTTTTAAACACCCAACTTTTAAATAATCCAAACATTTGTTTTATTTATGGAAGAGGTTGAACAACTAAAAAGGGAGAATCAACAACTTAAGCAACATATTGAATTTTTAGAAAAAGAAATTGAAAAATTAAAATTAATTAATAAGACAAGAAAAAATGCTATGTCTAATAAAGCCTCTAAAGGTAATTTAATGTCAAGAGCTGCTTTTGGTTATAAAATTGAAGATGGAAAATTAATTCCAAATGAACATTCAAAAGAAGTTGAAGAAATCTTTCAAGAATTCTTAGACTATGATATTAGTTTAAGAGAATTAGCAAAAAAACATAATCTCTCAGTTAATGGACTAAAAAAAATCTTAAAGAATTTTACTTATTTAGGCAAAATTAAATTTAATAATCAAATCCATGATGGAACACATCAGCCATTAGTTTCTTCAACCCTATTTAATCATGTTCAAGATAAATTGGAAAAATTAGGTATAAAATAAACTTGTTAAAATAATCAAACTATCTGTATGACTTTTGTCTCTTTGCTCTTGCTTTACTATCCCCTGGTTTTCTTGGCTCTTTTCTTCTTACATCTGCAACAAGCATACCCCTATCATAATTCAAATATTCTTTTGATAACTCTTTAGACTTTGTGAATTTAATAATCCCCCTTGCTAAAGCGATTCTTGCAGCTTCAATTTGGCCTCTTGCTCCCCCTCCTCTAACAGAAATATCTGCTTTAAAACTTAAGTTCTCTAAAACTTCTTTAGCAATTCTTAAAGGCTCTTCTATTTTTAATCTATCCAAATAGTTTAAAGTTTTATAATCTTGATTGTTTATTTTTACTTCTCCATTACCTTCTACAAAAACCCCCCTTGCAACTGCTCTTTTTCTTTTTCCTGAACTTATTATTTTCATTTTTTTGATATATCTTCTACTTTAATTGATTTTCCTTTTGTTTTAAATTTGTCTTTAAGTGTTATCTTCTCTTTATCCTTAAATTCTAATGGAATTCCTTTATAGCATTTTATTCTTTTTAATGCCTCTCTTCCTCTTCCATCTCTATAATTGGGTAACATCCCTCTTATTGTTCTTTTGACTATTTTTTCACTAGATCTAGAAACTTTTGGGCCTTTTAATGTGCTTCCAACTCTTTTTCTTTTTGATTCATAATACTCTTTAATATTTTCTTTTCTTCCTGTTATTATTGCTTTCTCAGAATTTAAAATTATAATTTCTTCTCCTTTTAATGCTTCTTTTGCACTATAACTAGCAAGTCTTCCTAATATTGTTCCTTCAGCATCAATTATTTTCATTTTAAAAACCTCAATTTTTCTGCATTTGGATTTCTTTTAATTTCTTCAAGTATAGTTGAAAATTCACAATGTTCTTTTAATATTTTTTCTTTAGCTCTTTCAGAAAAGTTTAATGCAATAATCTTTATTTTTTTCTCTATTTTTCCTTGAGATAAAACTTTTCCTAGCACAACAACTTTTTCTCCCTCTTTTGCTTCTTTATTTATTTCGTCTAAATTTAAGTTTATCCTTGATTTTCTAGGTCCTGATAAAATTCTTGCCGCTTCTAACCATCCTGAATTCTTCTTTGCTAAGATTATTGTTTTAACTAATTCTGGATTGTTCTTCCTTTCTAATTGTTCTTCTATTTTTGTTTTTGATTTCATCTTATATATTCACGAGAAAGAGTTCTTTCCCGCTATCGCGTTTACTCGCAGGTAAAATTTCAAGATTTTCTTAATTTATAAAACTTCCCTTTCTTTATGCGGGATAAAGGATTCGAACCTTTGTAGGCACTAAGCCAGCAGATTTTGAGTCTGCCCCATTTGACCACTCTGGCAATCCCGCTTAAAGAAAAGAAAAATTAAATGAATATAAACTTTGTGTAATCTTATTTAAATGTTCAATAAATGTAAAATTATTTAACTATCTTTTTTGAGAATTCTTTTAAATCTTTTTTTAAAGATTCAATTGATTTTTTAAAAATTTCTTTTTCACTAATTTGACCAAAGGATTCTACAGTTATAATCAATTTTTCTGTAGGTAATATCTCAATTCCATTTTTCCCTTGTTTTTTACAAAATTCAACACACCATTCACAATCATCACATTTCTTTTCGTCTGCAATAATCTCTTTGTTCTTCTCTTTGAAAACATTTAATGGACAAATATCTATAATTTCTTTTGGGCAGTTCTTATCTATTTTTATTTTATTTAAATTTCTATAATATAAAAGACCAGGAGAGAATCTTACATGCTCACTTCCTTTTCCAACTCTTGCTGTTGCTAATACTTCTAACTCTTGACCCTTATTTAAAAGTGTTATTGGTATTTTATTGTAAGCAGGAGAAGCCTCTCCCTTTAATTCTTCAGAGTATACATAACCTTCTTTCTTTGAACTTAAAGTTAATTTTTTTTCATCTCCTTCTTTTACATTTTCATTCTTTAAAGGGATTAATCCCAATCTATGTGCAATTGTTTCGTCATACAAAGGAGAATCATTTTTTGAAATCTCAACCTCGTCAATAGCTAAAATTGGAATCTGATCAACATATCTTCTTATAACATTTGCTAAACTTTCATCAATATCTGCTATGAAAGTCATCTTATTTTCTTTTTTTTCTATTAATTCCATTTTATTGTTCTTTTTTTATTGTTTTTAAATTTATACTCTTCTACCTCTTCTCCCTCCTTTTGGTTTTGGACCTCCACGAGGGAATTTAGTAGTGTCTAATATATTTATTATTTTATATCCATCTCTTGTTAAACTTTTAATCATAGCATGAGCACCAGGCCCTAACGAAGAGGATCTTGTTTTTGCTCTTATTCTTACATATAATGTTTTAATTTTTAATTCTTCTAATTTTTCTTCTATTCTTTTTGCAATAAATATAGCTATTGTTGGATTTGCTTTAAGTCTTCCATGTTTTGTTACCATACCCCCTGTAACTTTACAAAGAGTTTTTCCAGACATGTCGGTTATATGTGCTAAGGTGTTATTAAAAGAAGTATAAATATTAAGGATAGCTTCTTTTTCTCTTTCACTTTTTTTAGTTTCTTTTTTTTCTTCAACTAATTCTGTTTTTTCTTCATTCATCTTCTAACTTTTCCTCTTGTTTTTTTATCTTTTTTAATTTTTTAGGTTTAAGCTTAATTTTATCTTCTAAATCTTTAGAGACATGATAAGAGGGAGAATTTATAACTTTATCTCCGACAATTACCTTTTTATGAACAATCAATTGCCTTGCTGATTTTTGTGTTTGGGCTAATCCTTTATTAAAAACAAAAGTCTGCAATCTTCTATTTAAAATATCAATCTTTGTTAAAGATAAAACATCCCCTATACTTTTTATATTAAAACCCAATTTGTTTAATTTTTTGAAATATTCTTCTTTTTCTTGTTCTCCACTAGGAATCATTTTTTTAGCTCTTTCTCTTATCTTTTTTACTTTTTCTTCAGCTTTCCAAATTTCCCTTTTATTTTTTAATCCAAAATCTTCTTTTATCTTTGCCTCTTCAATTATCCTTTGTTTATCAAAAGATTTTTTTGGTTTTGAATATAACTTATGTTTTCTTTTCATGCTTTAACTCCTTTCTTTTTAATTCCTGCACCTTTCCTTCTATTCTTTCTAAAATGACTTCTTGTTCTTTGACCTCTAACAGGCAATCCTAAACTGTGTCTAACTCCTTTATAACTTTTTATTTTCTTTAATCTTCCAAGATCTAAATCACCCTGCAACTCTAAATGACTTCCAACTAAATGTTTGTTTTTTCCTGTTTCTCTATCATTTCTTCTATTAACTAAGTAGGGGGGCAAATTTGGATTTTCTGAGAAAGCATTAATTTTATCAATCTCTTCTTTTGTTAATTCCCCTACCTTTTTTGATTTATTAATTCCAAGAACCTTACAGATTGCATTAGAAATACTCCAAGAAATTCCCTTTATTTTTGTTAAACCAACATAAACACTCAAATTTCCCTCTATATCTTTTGATAAAATTCTAATTAACTTCTGTTCTTCTTTTTTTACAAGTTTTGGATTTTGATTTAATTTTTGTTCCATCTAATTCACAAAGAGGTTGTATCTCTCTTCTCCAATTAATTCATTTAATATTCTTCTTTCAATTGATTTTTCAGGATCAGGAAGGTTTGTTATTCTTTTCTTTAATTCTTCAAAAGATTCGAATTCTTTTTTTTCTCTTTCTTTTAAAATCTCTTGCATATGTTTTTTTCCAAATCCTGGAAGCAACTCTATCTGGTGCAGTCTTTTATTTATTGCATCAGACTTATTGAAAAAATCAACAAATTTTTTTTCATTTTCTTTTATTGTTTTCCCAATAAATTCTTGAATTTGATTTTTTGCGCTTTCAGTTATTTTCTCTTTAGATAATCTTCCCAAGATATAATAGATTTTATCTCTCTTATCATTTCCTATATAAACTTCTTCTCCGATATTAAGACTTACTCCTTTTCTTGGTACTAATTCTAAGAGTGTTAAATTTTTCTTCCCTATAGCCTGAACTATTGGAATCATTCTTTTTTCCAAAGGGTATCCATTTGGTAAATAATCTAAGACAATTGCATATTCTTCTCTTTCCATTTTCTTTATTTATATTTTTTAATTGTTTCAATGATTTTATTTGTTTCATTTTCTTCAAAAACTACATCATTACAAATTTTGTTTAATTCATCTTGATTATCTGGAAGTATGTCTATTATTTTCACTATTTGTTCTTCTCTTAACTTGTCAATATTTAATAATAAAAGTTCTTCTCTTAATTTCCTTGCTTCTTTTTCACTTAATTTTACGAATTGTTTTAAAAATCCAATTAACTCTGCTCTGTCTTCTTTTAAGTAAGGTAGTGCTTCAGGTATACTTAATAGTTCATTGTTTAATATCATTTTATCTTTAATTTTTTATTTTTTTTAAATGTACTGCTTGTGTGATTATCCTTTTCTCTTTATTCCCATCTTTAATTTTAACAACATAAGAGTTCCCTCTCTTAGATTCTACAATTCCTGTTATTCCTTGTAACCTTTTTAGTAAAGGACTTTGTAAAGATCTTTCTTTTGATATTGAGACAAAATCTCCTTCTTTTAGTTCTTGAAAATACTTGCTTAAAGGTATTTTCCCTCTTGCTCTTATTGGTTTTCTGTTTACCATAAATTACCCAAAATTATTTTATTTAAAAATCTATCTTTTTATAATTCTTATTAAATAATCTTAAAAAAATTCTTGAATCTCCTTAATTATGCAATTATCTTTGGTCTTTGATTGATAGAGTCTTTATCAGGAGAATTAAAATTTAAATCACCCTTATCTCTTGCTTCATCTGTTGTTTTTTTTATATTCTCCCACTGTTTTTTTCCCCAAACACCAACACCACATCTATCGCAAATTTGCATACTTCTATCATCGGTTATTTCAGAATTACAATATATACATTTCCTCATTTTTTTACCTCTTTTTCCTTAAACAAAAATTAGTTTTTAAATATTTTTGTGATAATTTTACAATATCTTGTAAATTAATTATTTTTTAATTTATAAGATCATATTTTTTTTATACTAATCCTATACACAAGCTTTATAAACTAATAATCTAAGTTTATATTATGATAATTCCAGTAAGATGCTTTTCATGTGGTAAACCTATAGCTCATTTGTGGGAAGAATACAAAAACAGAACAGAAAAAGGGGAAGATCCTCAAAAAGTTTTAGATGAGCTTGGTTTAGAAAGACCTTGTTGTAGATCTATGTTTTTAGGACAAACAGATTTAATCGAATTAGTAAGTAAATTTAAAAAATCTTAATCTTTATTCTATTTTTACTTTGTTTAGAATTATTTTTTTAATTTTTATTATACTCTTTTCTATTTTAATTATTCATGCTTTTATAATAATTATTAATTAAATCTGATGATGCTCTTATCTTTTCTCCTAAACCATCAATTATCTTCACATTCAATCTTTCACAGATCTCTTTTTCAGGGATATTCCCTATAATTCTATCCCCGCCTTTTGCAAAAATAAATTCATTTCCTCCATTTTTTTTAACTAATTCTTCTATTGACCTACATACAGATTTATCTTTATCAATTGATAAAAAAACATTATCTACATATTTTAAAGAACTTATAATTTTTAATCTGTCTTCTTGATTCATAAAAGGAACACTTCCCTTTAATTTAACTTGCTCATCATTATTCACAATAACAATTAATTTATCCCCCAGTTGTTTTGCTTTTTCTAAGCATTCTAAATGCCCCACATGCAAAGGATTAAAATATCCTGAGGTTAAAACTATTCTTGCCATTTTATTAAGGAATTCCTTTAATATAAAAACCTTACTTAGTTAAAATTATTTTTAATCTTTTAATCTCCATCTACTCTTTTTGTTGCAATTTGAACATTCTATTGTTTTAATCTTATTTTTTATTCTTACTTTTTCAATTCCAGAATAAGGCTTTAAACAATATTTACAAAACAATTTTTTAAAATCTTTTAATGGTATGTTTTTGCTCATTGCTAATCTTTTTATTTTTTTTATCTCTTTTTGACTTTTTTCTTTGAATTTTTCATCATTGAAAAATTCTTTAATTTTCTTTTCTATTTGAGTTCTTGACATCTCTTTTTTTAATAATTTCTCTTTCATACGCTTAAGATAATTTTTAATTTTAAATAATCTTTCAAACTTAAATTTCTTTAATTTTTAATTTGTTGTTTTGTTTTAAATTTAATTTTAAATGTAGAATAAAATAATTAATAGAAAAATAAAGAAACAAAAGAAGACAGCTTGATGACTTCGCGCCTTTTTGGGAACTATCATCACCAACATAGGAAGCTTAACTTCTGTGTTCGGAATGGGAACAGGTGTTTCCAACCTATTATGGCCGTCTTCAAAATTCTTTAAACATCAGGATTTATAAAGCTTTTTATATCTCTTTTATTTAACCTTTTTATAAAATTAAGCGGGATTGCCAGAGTGGTCAAATGGGACAGGCCTAGGACCTGTTGGCTTAGTGCCTACAAAGGTTCGAATCCTTTATCCCGCATAAAGAACCATAAAAAATATTAATTATGCGCCTGTAGCTCAGCTTGGATAGAGCATCTCCGTCCTAAGGAGAGGGTCGAAGGTTCAAATCCTTTCAGGCGCGTTTTTTATCTTTTGTTTCATTTTTGTATTTTTTAGATAATTTATATAAAACAATAACCTTTAAAACCAAATATATTTATTTAATTTAAAGCTTAAAGCGCCGATAGTTCAGAGGCAGAATGTCTGCCTTCCAAGCAGACGACTCGGGTCCGAATCCCGATCGGCGCATTTAAAATAGGGATAAGATTAATTTATTAAGATGAACAAAGAAAACTTAAAGCAAAATTTTGCTAAATTTCATGATAAGAACTATAAAAAAATATTGATAATTCCTGTTCTATTATTTTTATTATCTATTATTTATATAACAAGTTTTTATTCTACAAATCATGATTTATTTAAGAAAGATGTTTCTTTAACAGGAGGAACTTCAGTTACAATTTATGATTCTTCAATAAATTTAGAAGATTTAGAAAAAAATGTTTCTAATTTTTTAACAAATTTAAACTTTAAAAAAATTTCAGATTTTTCAACAAACTCACAAAAAGCAGTAGTTATTGAAACTCAAAGTGATGAGAATTTAACAAAAACTGTTTTAGAAAATTATTTAGGATATAAATTAAACAACGAGAATAGTAGTTTTGAATTTTCAGGTTCTTCTTTAAGTCAAGGTTTTTATAAACAATTAATCTTTGCATTAATTCTTGCCTTTGTATTAATGTCTTTAGTTGTATTTTTTCAATTTAAAACTTTTATTCCATCTTTTGCAGTCATACTCTCTGCTTTTGGAGATGTTTTTTTTGCTTTAGTTTTAGTAGATATCTTTGGAATAAAAATCTCAAGTGCAGGCATAGTTGCTTTCTTAATGTTGATAGGTTATTCTGTTGATACAGATATTCTTTTAACAAACAGAGTTTTAAAGAGAGAAAATAAATCTATAAATTATGAGATTTGGGGTTCTTTTAAAACAGGAATAACAATGACTCTTACTTCTTTATTTGCAGTTTTAGCTTCTTTTATCATTGTTGGTTCTCTTTCTAATATCCTTTATCAGATTTTTTTAATAATGACTTTTGGCCTATGTGCTGATATAATTAACACATGGGTAACTAATGTTTGTATAATCAAATGGTATGCAATAAATAAAGAAAAAAAGAATTAAAATGAAAAAAACAAAATTTACCTGGAAAGTTTGGCTTTGGATTATTGTCTTTTTATTTTCTCTTGTTTCGCTATTTTATACTCCTTATTTCCTTAAAAAAGGAGTTTTAGTAACAAGTGTTATTGCAAATTCTTCTGCATTTGAACAAGGTTTAAGACAGAATCAAGTTATTACTTCTATTGATGGAATGCAAATAACGAATACAAAAGATTTTGAAAATGTTATAAAATTAAAATCCACCTTAACAGAAAAAACTAAAACAACTATTAAAACTTTAAATGGAGAGTATGTTATTTATTCTGAAAATCCATTTCAATTTTCAGTTTCTAATCTTCCAAAAACAAATTTACAAATGGGGCTTGATCTTGCTGGGGGGGCAAGAGCTTTAATTCAAGCTAAAAATCATAGTTTAACACAAAGTGAAGCAAGTGATTTAGTAAGTATGATGGACAATCGTTTTAACACTTATGGTTTAACAGATATGACAATAAAATCTATTAGTGATCTATCTGGAAATTATTTTGTTCTTATAGAAATTGCAGGTGCAACACCAAATGATTTAAAAAATCTTGTTTCTCAACAAGGAAAATTTGAAGCTAAGATTGAAAATCAGACTGTTTTTATAGGTGGAGAAAAAGATATCGCTTCTGTTTCAAGAGGAGGACAAGAAGCAGGGATTTATTCTTGTAATCCTTCAACTCAAGGAGGTTATGTTTGTGAATTTAGATTTGCTGTTTATCTTAGCCCAGAAGCAGCAGAAAGACAAGCGAACATAACTAAAAATATAGAAGTTAATACTTCTATTAATGGAGGATATCTCTCAAAAAAATTAGATTTGTATGTAGATGATTCTTTAATGGATAGTTTATTGATAAGTGAAGATTTGAAAGGAAAAGTAACAACTCAAATTCAGATTTCTGGTTCAGGAACAGGAGAAACTCAAGCAGACGCATATAAAAATGCTGAAGAGCAAATGAAAAAACTTCAAACAATTCTGATTACAGGAAGTTTACCATTTCAATTAGAAATTGCAAAATTAGATACAATTTCTCCAACTCTTGGATCTGATTTTGCAAGATATCTTCTTATTGCAGGAGTGATAAGTATTTCTATAGTTGCTTTAATTGTCTTTTTAAGATATAGATCAAAGAAAGCAATTCTACCTCTTATTATTTGTACTTCAGAAATAATCATAACTTTAGGAATTGCTGCTTTTATAAAATGGAATCTTGATTTAGCGAGTATAGCAGGGATACTTACTGCTATTGGTACAGGTGTTGATGATCAAATTGTTATTTTAGACGAAGCGATAGGAGGAAATAAAGAAAAATCTACCGGAATTAAACAAAGGATTAAACAAGCATTTACAATTATATTAGGAGCTTATTTTACAACAGTAGCTTCATTATTACCTTTATGGAAAGCAGGAGGAGGATTATTAAAAGGATTTGTTTTTACAACTTTAATAGGTGTAACTCTTGGTGTTTTAATTACAAGACCTGCTTTTGCTGATTTGGTTAAGATGAATGAAGACTAATTAGAATAAACTTTTTTCTTTTAAATTATAAAATTATAACCTTATAAAATTTTAAAAGAGTAAGAATATAGATTAAATATATATTTTGAATAAATTATGCTTTTAAATATATTTTATCTCTTTTAATAATGCTTCAACCTAAATTTATAGGAGATTTAGAAAACAATTTCCAAGACAATTTTGAAGAAATTGATCAAGAAGTTAGTTATCCTATCTATTTTTATCCAAAATTAGAAACTTCAAAACCGCATATTTGTAAATTAGATTATGCTTTAACACATTATAATTCTAATTGTGAATCTTGTGAAAAATTAAAAGAAGAAGCTTTATCAAAAAATATAAGTTCTGTTTTAATGGATGAATATGAAGAGCATATAATCAAGTTGTTATCTTAAACTCTTAAAATAATTTTTCTTTAAACTTTAAAATAAACCCAAGATTTATTAATAATCAATAATTTTATTTATTATGCAACCAAAAATTCATTTTTTATTTTCTATTCCATTAATAATCTTTTTATATTTTATTTTTAAAATTCCTCTTTATGGAATCTTAATAATTCTCTTTTCAAACATTTTAATAGATATAGATCATTTCTTTTATTATATCTTTAAAAATAAGAAAAATTTTTCAATTAAATCTTTTAATGAATCTTATAATTGGTATAAAAAGAAATCAAAATTTTTCAATAAACTTAAAAAAGAAGAATTAAAAAAGTATTATTTTGGATTTTATGTTTTTCATGGAATTGAATTTTTGTTTTTGATTTTTCTTTTTTCTTTCTAAAAAACTATAAATCCAAGAAAATTTTTGTAAAGGCCATTTCTCTTTTAATGTGTAAATTAAATCACAAAGATAATGAAAAGTTAATCCTATTAAAATAAACAAAAAGAACTTATTAAAAAA
>JAAZNJ010000047.1 GCA_012798335.1 Candidatus Woesearchaeota archaeon
ATTTTCTTGGATTCTTTTCTTTTTGATTAATCTTACAAGAATTATTCTCTTATCATTCTTGCTTGTGTCAGGAAATTCTTATTTTGATTTAACACATAATCTTTTCTGGTTTTTTGGAAGCACTTTATTTGTAGTTTTAATCTGGCTTTTAACAATTAAAATTTTTAAAATTAAAGGAATTCCTTTTTATCAAGATTTAATATATTTATTAAAGAATTCTTCTTTTAACAAAAAAAATAAAAAATATAATTAAAAAATATAAAAAATGATTAATCCTCTAAACTTACATTTGAAATTAAACTTTGAATAAACTAAAAATTCCTAATGTTCCTATAAATACAATTATTCCTGCTATTAAAACCCCTAAACTTATACTTAAAATGCTTTTTCTTCTATTTAACCCTAAAATCCAAGCAATAAAGCTTCCTGTCCAAGCACCTGTTCCAGGAAGGGGTATTGCCACAAATGTTGTTAAAGCTATAAATCCTAAAGAAGAATAACTTTTTCTTACTCTTTCTGTTTTCTTTCTTAATTTGCTTACTCTTTTTTCAAAGAATTTTTTGTATCTTTGAATTTTCATTAACTTTTCATGTAAATGGTCAAGTATAAAAAAACCTAATAGCATTCCTAAAAGATTCATTAAAACAACAACAGAGAAAACAAAATATAAAGAAATATTATTCTTTAATGCATAAGCAATAGCAATAGGCATTCCTCCCCTTAATTCGCTTATAGGCATTGCAGAGAGTATTAAAGCAATAATAAAGAGCTTATCCATACTATCTTACTTTTAGTCCTTTGTTTATTTCATTTAATTTAGCTACTGTTTCTACTATGAACTCCTCTGTTCCTTCTAAGATTTCACAATCTTTCACATAAATAGTATAACAATTGTCTTTATCTTGAACTAATCTTGTTTTATCTCCTTGTTTTATTGTCAAAAGCACTTCGTTTTTTGAAGTATCATTACAACTTATATTATTATCTCCATAAACTTGTATGTTCATTCTTTGATACAACTGCTGTATATTTGAAACTGCTACAATTCCATCTCCTTTACAATTGAAATCCCCATCTACTCTAATTGTTAATTCTTTTTTTAGATTAATTGTTCCATTAAAATTATCTTTTAATTTTCTTGGGTCTTTTCTTAAGAAAAAAGTGTAATTTGCATGAACATTATTTAAATTTATAACAACAGGAAAACTATAAAGCATTAATGTCTTTGAATATTGATATTTTGAGAATAAAATTCCTTTATACGTAAAACTCTTGCTTCCACCTAATAAAAGATATGTTCCTAAAAATAAAAGAACACAGAATAACATAAATCCTAAAATAATTAAAAGGTTTTTTGATGCTGAACTTTCTTTTATTTCATTTAACTTATTTGATTTATCTTCTTCTAAATTTTCTCTTTTTAATTCTAAAACCCTTTCTTGTATTTTTGTCTCTTCTGCTTTTTTTTCCTCTTCTATATTTATTTTTTTATTCAATTTCTTTTTCCCTTTTTCTTTTTTCAATACTTTTTTTGTTTTCTCTTTTTTTGCCATTTTTTGACTTTATTTCAAGGATTTTATCTATTTTATAGTTTTTTATTTATATTATTTAATTCCCAATACCTTAAATAAGGCTTCATCTGTTGCCTTTGTTAAATCTTCGCTGTTCCCTTTTATGAATAAACAATTTTCTATTTGATTTAAAGAACTCTCTGAAGAGTTATCTTTATTTTCTTCTATTATTATAAAATTATCCTCACAAGTTTTCATAGGATAATCTTTGTTCTCTTGGGTGCAATTATCTTCCTTGCTTAAATTTATTGAAGAATAATCTAAGCAAGCTTCTTGAACCCTTTCTACTATTTTTGAAGAATAAAATAGATTAGTTAATACTTCTGATTTAGCATTATCATTTTCAGAATAAATATAAAGTGGTTTTTGATAATAACTATCAATTGTCTTTAAATCACTTATTACTTTTATAAATTCTGAAAAATTATAAATTTCATATAAATCTTTTGGAGAATATCTAAAATAAAAATTCAAATTTTGATTGATATTCCCTTTATCATCTTTTATTGAAACTTTCCAATAATTCCCATATCTTTCAAATATAAAATTTCCATAGATTTCTTTTTCATTCTGGCCTGTTGTATTTTTTTCAGAAACATTGAATGCATACCCTAAAATGCTTGTAACAAGTATGAAAACAAGAGCAACAACTAAATAAAATTGTTTTTTCTTTTGCTTCTTTTCAACTTCTTCTTTTGTTTTTATCTTGCTTATCTGCATTTTTTTTAAAGCAAACAATAGTATAAAAATATTCCGAAGATTTTTTTATCTTTACTTCAGA
>JAAZNJ010000048.1 GCA_012798335.1 Candidatus Woesearchaeota archaeon
AAATCATGATATAACTATACTCTTTAAAGAGTACGAACATGCTTTAAGTCCCCGGTATGACTCTTCTGAGGAATGCCGGGTTTCCTATTCACTTTTTCTTTGGGGGTTCAAATGAAAAAAGCTATTTTCTTTTTTGATGCTTTTTTAAAGATTATCCTGGGAGGACAATAAAATGACAAAACAAACTGAGAAACACATTGTGCAGGAATATATGATTAAAAAATTAATTGAGAAAAAATGGGATCATGTAGCTGGAAAAGATTTAAATAGAACATTTGAAGAACCTTTGCTTCTTGACAATTTAATAAAAGCAATAAAAAGAATTAATTCTGATGTTAACCTTGAAGATGCAGATATTAAAAATATTTTGAATGAATTAAAATTAAGAGCTCCAGGATATGAAGGAAACAAACAAATCCTAAATTTCTTAAAAAACGGAATTTCTATAAAACTTGATAGAACAAAAGATTTAGTCAGAATAAATCTTTTTGATTATCTCAATTTGGATAATAATGAGTTTATAGTTAGCGATGAAATTATATACAGAAATGTTAATGATGAAATAAGAGCAGATATAATGCTTTATGTTAATGGCATTCCTCTCGCTATTATAGAATGCAAAGATCCAGGAAATTTGTCAGTTGGTTGGGAAAACGCATATAAGCAGATAAAAAATTACGAAAACATAACAAAAGAATTATTCAAGTACGTCCAAATTGGTGTTGCAGCAGAGTCAATAGCTAAATATTTTCCAATAGTGCCTTGGCAGGAAAATGTTAAAGTTTATGAATGGAAAGATAAAAATTTAATCAATAAAGAATTTGGAAAAGATTTGTCAATGACTTCTATTATTGAAATGCTCTCTAGAGAAAATTTATTAGACATAATAAAGAATTATTTGTTTTTTAGAGAAGAAAGAGGAGAAAAAACAAAAGTTATAACAAGATATATGCAAAAAAGAGCAGTTGATAGAATTATCAAAAGAGTAAAAGATAGATTAAACAAAAAAACTGATAAAAATAAAGGTTTAATCTGGCACTGGCAGGGTTCTGGAAAAACTTTGACAATGATTTTTGCAGGATACAAATTGTATTATTTAAATGAATTAGCAAATCCAACAATATTATTTGTTTTAGATAGAACAGAATTAGAAGAACAATTGAATAAAGAATTTAATGCTTTAGAATTAACTCCTAAAATAGAAATAATAATCTCAATAAAAAAGTTAGAAGAAATTTTAAGCCATGATAACGGAAAGGGAAAAAGAGGATTTTTTTCTGTTTTAATACACAAGTTTAGAGAAGAAGAACAAAGAGAATTTATTGAAAAATTAAATGAATTTTCAAAGAAAAATGAGACAGTCATGAACAGAAAGAATATTGTGGTTTTTATTGATGAAGGACATAGAACTCAATATGGATTGTTAGCTGCCCAAATGAAAAACATTTTTAGAAATGCATTCTTTTTTGCTTTTACAGGAACCCCTATTTTAGAAAAAGGAAAAAATACTTATGATGAATTTGCTTATCCTCCAAAAGAAAATTACCTTGATAAGTATTTTGTTAGTGATTCTTTAGAAGACGGATTTACTGTTAAAATATCCTATCAACCAAGATTAGAACAAGATGTTCACTTGAATAAACAATTATTAAAAGATTTTATGGATATTGAACTTGAAGAATTTCCAGAAGATAAAAAAGCAGAGATTGAAGAAAAAATTAAGAAAAAGATTAATGCTCTAAAAATGTTCATCAAAAAACCAGAAAGAATTTCTAAAATTGCTCTAGATATAAAAGAACATTTTAAAGAAAATCTTGAAGGTAGATTTAAAGCAATGATTGTTGCTTGTGACAGAGAAACTTGCATTATGTATAAAAATGAATTAGACAAAACTTTGCCAAAGGAATATTCTGAAATAGTAATGACTTTTACAGAAAAAGATAGTACTGAAATTAAAAAGTATTTAGAAAACTTAAAAGAAAGATATCCTGGAAAAGATTTAGATGAAATAAGAAAAGAGATTACAACTAAATTCAATGAAAGTGATAATCCTAAAATCTTACTTGTTACAGATATGCTTCTTACAGGATTTGATTCTCCAATACTTCAAACAATGTATTTAGATAAGCCTTTGAAAAAACATAAACTACTGCAAGCAATTGCAAGAACTAATAGGCCATATAAAGATGTAAAAGAATCCGGTGTGATAATAGATTACTTGGGAATATTAAAAGAATTAAAGAAAGCTTATGAAATGTATTCAAAAGAAGAGTTTAAAGGAGTTTTATTTGACAAAGAACAACTTAAAGAAGATTTTATTAATCTAATAAAAGAAACACTTAATCTATTTAAGGGTATTAAAAAAGATTTAAAAGATAGAGAAGAAGTTCTTAAAGCATTGGAGATATTATCAGACGAAGAAATTGCCAAATCTTTTCTAGAAAAGTATAAAGAGCTAAGAAAGAAATTTGAATTATTGGCTTCGGATATAATAAAAGTTGAATACGCAAAAGATTTTGTTTGGCTTAGTTACATTTATTTTTGTTATTTAAGAATGTTGAAACAAACTGATGATTTTGAAGATAAAGAAATAATTAATAAATTCTTTTTCAAAACATTAAAATTTATTCATAAATCTATAGATTTAGAGGAAATAAAAAAAGATTTACCCCTAATCAAATTTGACGAAAATTATATCAGAAATCTTGAAAATAAATTTAAGACAAAAGAAGAAAAAGCAGCTAACATTTTGTTTACATTAAATCGTTTTATCTTAGTAGATCAAGAAAAAGATCCTATATATGAATCTCTTGTTGATAGAGTTCAAAGATTAGTTGATAAATGGAAGCAAAAAACAAAAGATTATCAAACCATATATGAAGAAGGATTAAATATTCTTAATACTCTAAACCAAAAACAAAAAGAAAGAGAAAAACTTGGATTAAACAAATTTGAACACTCATTTATTTTATCAATAGAGAAAGAAATAGAAAAAAACCTTAAAGAAGAATTTATAGAAAAGATTCAAGAACTATCAAAAAGATTATCCCAAAAAGTCTTTTCTAATTGGGAAAATCAGATTACACTAAGAAAAACTATTGAAAAAGAAATCAGATTGTTTTTAATCAAAAATAAGAAAGAGTTAGATCTAAGTTTAAATCAAGTAGATTTGCTCTCAAATAAAATAATAGAAAACTTACAAAAATATGAAAAAAGAGGTTAAGATTTTTGATTCTGATATTGAATACACTGTTAATTATCGTAATGTAAAATATCCTAGATTAGAATTTAGAACAGGAAAGTTGCATTTAGTTTTACCAAGAGGATATAAAAATGAAAAGAAAATATTAGAAAAACATAAAAATTGGATTAAAAATAAAAATAATGAAATTAGAAAAGCATTAATTTTATCAAAAAAAGAAAAACTTGCCAAAAGAAGTTTACAAGAGCTTAAAGAATATGTTATAAATAAAATTAATCATCCAAAGAAAAAAATCAATAAAATCTATTTTAAGAAAATGAGATCTAAATGGGCCAGTTTAAGTTCTAATAAAAATTTAACATTTAATGTTCTTTTGAGATATTTACCCAGTAATTTGATTGATTATATAATCTTCCATGAACTAACTCACCTAAAAGAAAGAAAACATAATCCTGCTTTTTGGAATTTAATTAAAATAAGATACCCAAATTATCAAGAGAGAGAGAAGCAGTTGCTTATTTATTGGTTTTTAATTCAGGATAAAATTCATAAAATTTAGATTTCACTTTCTACTCGCTTTTTAATACATCTTAATCCTTCTTAACATCCTTTGCATTTATCTCTTATTTTTTGATTAAACTATCTTTATTGTCAGTTTCATTTTTTGAAACCAATATTTATAAATCGTTTCATACTCTTTTTATTAGATAAAAAAATAATAAAACAGGAGAAACCTAAAGATGTCATTTATATCAAAATTATTGCCAGGAAATACTTTATATTATCCAGGATGCTTAACAAAATATGTAGCAAAAGATTTAGAAGAAAACTATAAGAAGATTTTGAATAAGATTGGTATTGATTTTATTATGCTTAAAGAATCAGAATTTTGTTGTGGAAATCCT
>JAAZNJ010000007.1 GCA_012798335.1 Candidatus Woesearchaeota archaeon
GAAATTTTAGGATATTCTGATAAGGATACCCAAGAAAAAGTTATAGATAGATTAAAAACTCTTTATAAAAATTAAATTTAATTAAATTGTATGTATTCTTGTTAAGGTTTCTAAATCTCCATATCTTGCAATATCTTCTAATGTTTTTTGAATATTTTCTTTTGTTATTTTTTTTAAGATAATCATATTTTTATCTCTAAAATATAATCCATTAGCATTTTCTCCTGTAAAGGCGTAATCAATAAGACGTTTATTGATATATTCTAATGTTGTTACATCTGCATAATAAGCCTTTTTATCATAAAAAACATTAATACTTATTAAGTCACAATCAGGATTAATTTTTTGATTATAAGGGATTATAGTAAAACTCGGTTTTTCTTCTCTTAAAATTTTCTCAAAATTTTTATCCTGCTTTTTGTCTTGTTTTTTTTGTTTTTCCATAAAAATATAGAACAAAGATCATTTTTAAACTTTGTTATTTGTAATTCTGCAAAAGTAGTCACATAATAATAAGTTTTACATTTCTTCTAAAACTTCAATGTTCAATAAATAAAGAGAGATTTTTAGAATTTGTTTAAAAGCTAAAACTAGATGTAATCTAAAATCTTCGTTTTCTGAATTGATTACTGGACAAGCATGATAAAATTCATTAAATATTTTTGAAAGTTGATAAGCATAATTTGCAATTAAAGAAGGATTTAATGTTTTATAGCTTTCATTTAATGTTTTTTTGAATTCATTAATTTTTAACAATAATTTTATTTCTTCATCTTTTAAATCTTTAATTTTAAATTCAGGAAGTTTTTTTATCTTTTTTAAGATTGAATTTGCTCTTGCATAAGAATATAACAAATAGGGGCCTGTATCTCCTTCAAAAGCTATTGATTCTTTTGGATTAAAAGTTATATCTCTTTTGATGTTTGTTTTTAATAACATATATTTTATAGCGGATAAGGCAATAATGAGACTTCTTCTTTCTATTTCTTTTTCATCCAAAATATATCTTTTTTTTAATTCTTCTTTGACTAATTCTTTTGTTTCATCAATTAAATCATCAGCATCAACAACTGTCCCTTCTCTTGATTTCATTTTTCCATCAGGGAGATTTACCATACCATAAGATAAGTGATAAAGATTTTCTTTTTTCAATAGTTTTAATTTATCTAATATTGAGAATAAAACCTTAAAATGATATTCTTGTTCATTTCCAACAACATAAATTGATTTGTTTATCTTAAATTCATCAAATTTTAATTTTGATAAATATATATCTTGTGTTATATAAATTGAAGTTCCATCATTTCTTAATAAGTATTTTTTTCCTAATCCTTTATTAGTTAAATCAATGTAAATAGAATTATCATTTTCTTTTTTGAAAATTCCATTTTTTAATCCTTCTAAGATTATTTCTCTTCCTTTCTCATATATATTACTTTCAAAGTATTCTTTGTCATGTTTCACATTGAATAAGGAGATTGTTTCTTTTATTCCTGTTATTGCCATTGAATTAAGTTTTTTCCATAGCTCTCTTATCTCTTTGTCCCCTTGTTCCCATTTAACAAGCATTTCTTGTGCCTGTTTTTCTAATTCAGGATTTTCTTTTGCTTTTTTTGAGAATAAGACATATAAATCTCCTACAAAATGATCTGATTTTATTTTTTCTTTATCTTTTTTGTTTTTTATATTCTCAGAATTATTTTCAAGTTCATCTTTAAATTTTTGATAAGCTAACATTGATTTACAGATATGGACTCCCCTATCATTATAGAGATTTGCTCTTATTACTTTCTCGTTATAAAATTCTAAAATTCTTGAAACTGATTCTCCTATTGATAAATTTCTTAAATGTCCTAAATGTAATGGTTTATTTGTGTTTGGAGAAGGAAATTCAACCATTGTCTTGTTATTTTTTCCTAAATTTTCTTTTCCATAATCTTCTTTCTTTTTTTCTATCTCATTAATCAAATTAAAGGCTAATTCTTTTTTATTAATAAAAAAATTAATATAAGAATTTTTTATTTCTATTTTTTCTATTTTCTCTCTCAAATTTTTATCTTTTTTTATCTCTTTTTCAATTTCTTTTCCTAATTTTAAAGCTATTTCATTTGGGTTTTTTATGTTTTTTTTAGAAAGAAAAAAACAAGGCAAAGAATAATCCCCAAAATTTAATGAATCTGATTCTTGAAAATTAGCTTTTATTTCTTCTATATCAAAAATGTAATTTAATCTTGATAAGGAATCTTCTATAATTTTTATTAATAAATCCTTTAGTTCTTCCATAAAATCAAATGCCTTTTTTTCTTAATAAATTTATTGAAAATAATCTTTTAGTATAAATAAGAGTAAAGTTTAAAAATTCAAAAATCTTTTAAAGAATATGAAAAAATCAAAAAATATTCTAAAATTTATTTTAATAGCTTTAAGTATATTATTTATTATTCTCTTAATAATCTATCTTATAAATTTTATAAAACCTTCAAATAATAATCTCAAAAAAAATGTCCAGGCACAAATATCTAATCCTGCTTCTACAAATTGCATTGATATTGGCGGAGAATTAGAAATAAGAACAGATGAGAATGGCGGACAATATGGGGTTTGTATAAAAAATGGTAAAGAGTGCGAAGAATGGGCTCTTTTTAGGGGGGAATGTGAATTATGAGGAGTAAACTATTTTTTAGTTCTCTTCTATTTTTTTGTTTAATCTCTTCTGTTTTAGCAATTCCAAATCCTTCTGCAAAATTTTGTGAAGAGTCTGGAAAAGAATATGTCACTTTAATTGGAGAAGACGGTTCTGAAAAAGGATATTGTAATGTTTTTGGGGTCCTTGTAGATGGGTGGGAATATTATAGAGAAAGAAAATCTAAAGAAATTAACAATAGAGTTTATTCTTCAGATAATAAAAAATCCTTGAATAAAATTTCTTATCCATTTGAAGATTCTAAAGAAAATAAAGAAAAACAAATTTCTTTAAATAATTCTCAAGAATATTCTTTTTTAGCATTATCTCCTCCCTCAAGTTTTGATTGGAGAAATTATAATGGACAAGATTGGACAACAGAGATAAGAGATCAGGGTTCTTGCGGTTCTTGTTGGGCATTTTCTTCATTAGCAGTTATAGAATCAAAAATAGATATAAATCTTAATAATTCTAGTTTTAATAAAGACCTTTCTGAACAAGATGTGATTACAAATAATCCTTATGGAGGTAGTTGTGATGGGGGTTATGAAACTGATGCATTAAATTATACTAAAAATATAGGGGTTGTTAGTGAATCTTGTATGCCTTATAACCCTTCTAATCCTGGAAGTATGTGTGAAGAAGGAAATACTCAAAAAACTAAAATAGGAAATTATGCTAAAATTTCTGCAGATGCAACTTCAATAAAAAATGCAATTTCCAAATATGGGCCAATTACTGCTTCAATGGTTGTTTGTAATGATTTTGAGTTTTTTTCAGGTTCTGGAATATATTCTCATTCTGGAGATGTATATTGGGATGGTTCTTGTTGGTATGATGGAGGAGATGGTTATGATTATCTTAAACTTCATAATATAGCTATAATAGGATATAATAATAGTGGAGGATATTGGATTGTAAAAAATAGTTGGGGAACAAACTGGGGTGATTCTGGTTATATAAAAATAGCTTATTCTCAGGGGATTTATGATTCTCAAGGATGGTGGGATTTAGTAAAATATGATGATTCTGGAGATTCTCGAGTACTTTTTTTAGATGATAGTTATTATGTAACAACAACTGATTCAGATAGTGATGGGGTAAAAGATGGTACAGATAATTGTCCAACTATTGCAAATCCAAATCAAGAAGATCAAGATAAGGATGGAATTGGAAATGTTTGTGATGAGGTTTGCAATCCAAATTGGAAAAATACTACTAGTTGGACTGATTGGGTAAATCTTTCTTGTTTTGGTAATCAAATGAATCAAAGTAGAAATATTACACAATATGACCAATATTCTTGCAATGAATCAGTAAATCAAACTTTTTTTCAATATAGGCTTGTGGGTCCAATATTCCAAAATTCAAGTTGGTCAGATTGGGTTGATATTGAATCTTGCAGACAGAATGATACAAAAATTCAATTAAGAAATTTAACTCAATATGATCTATATGGTTGTTCTCCTTCACTAATCTTTAATCAAACTCGCGAAGTAAGTTGTGATTTTTGTATTCCAAATTGGGTAAAAGTTCTAACAGAAAATGGCTTTTGGTTTAATGACACAAATGAATGTTATAATAAAACAAACTTAAGCTCTGATTTGTTAAATAGACCTAGAACAGTTTATTTAAATGTTACAGAAAACTTTACTTCTTTTATAGACAATAATAGCCAAGAAAAATTATTAGAAGTTAATTTTAATTTCTCTAAATATTCTGAAAATCTTTTAAATTTAAGTATTTTAAAAGAAGAGAACAATTCGTCATATGGTTATACTCTTGTTAAAGGTTTAAATTTATCTATAGATGAAAACCCCTCAAAAATAATTTATTTAAATAAATTACTTAATTCTGGATTTATTTGCATAAAAGATGAAGAATTAGAAAATATTTCTCAAATCTCTTCTTATTGCAATTCAACTAATGAAACTCTTTTTAATTCATGCCCTCAAACCAAAAACAATTATTCTTGTGAAATAGAAGATGGAAAGTACAAAATAATTGGTTTAAGACATTCTGGCGTAAAAGAACATATTCCTTCTTGTGGGGATGGATTTTGTAATGGTGCAGAAACTTGTTCAACTTGTTCAAAAGATTGTGGTTCTTGTCCAAAATCCTCAGGAGGCGGTGGTGGGGGTGGAGGAGGCGGTGGCGGAGGAAGTGCAATTCAGAAAATCATTTCTTTAAATAAAATTCAAATGATCAATGAACAAAAAGTTATAGTATCTAAAGGAGATAGTATAAAATTTGAGTTATCTAATTCTGAAAATCATTCTATTAAAATAAATCTTATAACTAATCAAACTATAAATTTAACTATATTTAGTGAACCAATCACAATTGTGCTTTCTCCTGGTGAGGAGATTAAATTAAATTTGACTAACCCAGAAGTTTATAATTTATATTTAAAATTAGAAAATGCTAATAATACAAAAGCAGAATTAATAATAAAAGAGATTAATGAAACTATTTTTTTAAAAAACAAGATTTTAGAAAATGAAACCTTTCTTAGTAGTGAGGAAGAGATTAGTAATGAAAAAGAAAACTTTTCTTATGAGAAAATTTATTTATTCAAAATGATAGGGATAATTATCTCAATTATTATATTTTTTATAGCTTGTCAAATTTTGAAAAAGAAATTAAAAAATAAAAAAATTGAGAAAACTAATAAAAAAATAAAAAATCCAAAGAAAAAGGTTAATAATAAAAAAAGTTTTAATAAATAATTCTTTCTTTAATTTTCTAATTAATCTTTTCCCAAGGTTCAATCTCTCCTTTAACCAGATAAAACAGATTATTAAGATTTATTTTTTTTATTTTTAATAAATTATTATATTGAGATTTGTCTCTTGTTTTTAATTTTTTTAATAAATGTTTAAATTCAAAAATTAATTGATTTCTTGTTAATGGTATTTTTTCAAATCTTTCAAACTCTTTTTTATTAGATAAATTTATTTTAGAACTATCAAAATTATAATTCCTTTTAAGAGATTCCTTATATATTTCATAAAGATAAAGGTTAATCATTTTTAATGGATTTTTAGAATTTCTAAAACGAATTAATTGTGGGTGATTTTTATAACCTTTTGTTTTTCCCTCTAAAACTTTTTTAGCTAATAATGCTTCCCTCCAAACAGCTAAAATACCCTTTCTATCTAAATATTTAAAATCAAAACTCCATAATCTCATTTTTTATTAATCTTATTCATTTTATGATAATATCTTTATTTTTATTATTAAATATTTTTTATCTAAAAAATTACAAGAATATTTATAAAACAGATTTCCTTAAAGTATTTATGAATGGAATAAAAA
>JAAZNJ010000049.1 GCA_012798335.1 Candidatus Woesearchaeota archaeon
CATCTTTTTTTAAATGAAATTTTGCTTGTTTTAAAAATTTTATAATAATTTCATTCCCTCTTTTTCCACCAGTCGTAGAAGTTCTAGAATCTTTTGGTTCATTTTTATCATAAGGGAGATAAGGTGGATTAAAAATAATTATATCATAACTTCCCTTAATATTTTGAAATAAATCAGAATGAACACAATTAAATCCTAATTTTTTACAATAATTTACAGAATCTTTATTGATATCACAAGAGAAAATATTTTCTTTTTTTATTCCTAAATTAAAAACAGTTTCTAAATTAATTCCGCTTCCTGCCCCTATCTCTAAAAATTTTAATTTTGAATTTAATTTTTTTATTTTAGGTATTTTTTCTTTTAAAATCTTAGACATCAAATAAGAGTCTTCTGAAGGTTGATAAATTTCCATATTACAAAATTTATGAAGAACTTCCTGTTAAGAATCTAGAAAAAAAAGTTATTATTTGATTTTTGAATACAAAAAGAGAAATTAATACTCCTGCTAAAAAGACTAAAAGCAAGATCAACAATATTAAAATAAGATTATCTCCTTTTTTCTTCTTTGGGTTTGTTGAATAATCTGAAACTTTTTGTTTAGTGCTCATTTGAATTTCTTGACTTTCTATTTTAGGAATTTGCGGTTTTTCTTGAATTATTACATTTTGTATAGGGGGGTTTGGAGGAATTAAAATATTTTGAGTTGAGAGAATGGCTTGTTGAGGTAAAATTTGTTGTGGTTGGATATTTTGAATTGGTGTTAAAACAGGCTGGGGTTTTTGTTGTTCTAAAGGGGGGTTAGAATTATTTAATGGGATTGGTTTATTTTGTATTTGATTATTCTGATTAAGAAGTTCTTTTAAAGGGGGTTTAGGATTATTTAATGGGATTGGTTTATTTTGTATTTGATTATTCTGATTAAGAAGTTCTTTTAAAGAAGTAATATCCATCCCAAGAGTCATCATAGCTGCTTCTTCTATCTCTTCTTTTTTATATCCTGCATTATACAGAGACATCATTGATTTTTTAAGAGATTCACCTCTTTCTAATGCAGCAATTAAACCACCTAAAATTTCTTGATTCACCATTTTATTTTAACACAATTATTATGTAATTATTAATAAACATAGATTTATAAAATTATATTATAAAACAAAAATAATCAAATCACAATTTTAATTTTTCTCCATTTCCTAATAGATGACATTCTTTTCCTGGTTTATACCCAAGTTCTTTAGCTAAATCTACCATTGGAATTAACTGTTCTCTTGAACCATGAGCAGGAATGATATGTTCTGGATTTAACATGGAGATTAAATCTCTAAGATCTTCTCTTCCAGGATGTCCTGAAACATGTATATCATCAAAAATTCTAGCTCCATTTTTTCTTAATTTCTTATCTAATTGAGATTTATTTTCTATATTTTTTGGACTGGGAATTGTTTTAGAGGAGAAGATAACATTATCTCCTGGTTTAAATTTAAAAGAAAGTTGTCCTTTAGAAATTTTATCAAGGATACTTCCTGGTTCCCCTTGATGACCAGTACAAACAATCAAAGAACTACCCCTATCTTTTTCAACTTTTTTTAGGATTGATTCCATTTGATTTTTATAACTTGTCAATTTTATATCTTTTTGAAATGGGCACATATTTATGCTAATTGCAGAAGATACATATTTTTTCATGCTTCTACCTAAAAAGTAGATATCTCTGTTTAATTTTTTTCCATAATCAACAATGCTTTTTAATCTAGCTATATGAGAAGAGAATGTTGTAACAAAGATTGCAGAATTTTCATTTTTTATTGTTAAAAGAACTTCTTCTACTAAAGCTCTTGCAATTTTTTCACTGGGTGTTTTTCTCTCAGCACCAGAATAAAGAGAGTCTACTATCAAAACTTTTATACCTTCTTTAGAAATTTTTTTTAATAGTTCATAATTTGGAGGCAAACCTAAAACAGGGGTATTATCTAATTTGAAATCATTCGCGTATAAAACAATTCCTTCTTTAGTATGCAAAGCAATCATAGAAGTTTGTATTGTTGAATGAGTAATATTAATAAAATCAACTTGGTATTCTTTGTTTTTTCCTTTAATAAAAAATGAAGAGTTCGGATTTACTGTTTTAATAGGATTAGGAATTCTTTGGTTATCGTCGTTTAAAATCTCTTTTAAAACTTGGGTTGTAAATGGTGTTCCATAAATAGGGCAGTTATATCTATAGGAAATGTAAGGAACAGCTCCTATATGGTCTAAATGAGCATGGCCTAAGAAAATTGCTCTTACTTTCCCTCTTATACCCTTATTATCTAAAATTAAATCTTCTGGCAAAGCCCCAATATTTCTAAGTTTTTTTTCAGTGTATTCTTGTTTTATTGTTTCTTGTTCTTGTAATTCTACAATAGCAGGAAGAAAAATTCCTAAATCAAAAATAAATGCATCTTCTCCTAAATCCACAAGAGTCATATTTCTTCCA
>JAAZNJ010000050.1 GCA_012798335.1 Candidatus Woesearchaeota archaeon
AATAATTAATGAAATTTTAAAAATAAAATCATTAAAATACGATTATTTAAAATTTATAGATTATAAAAAGAGAATATTTTTAGATTTAGAGAAAGAACTTAAAGAAAAGGAGATAAATAAAATTTTTATAACTGATATTTCATTAGAGATATTTAAAGAGGACATAAAAGAAATCAAAAAAAATTTTGAATTTTTTGTTATAGATCATCATCCTTCTTATCCTCCTTCTTTTAAAAAGACAAAAAATATTATAAGAACAATTTCAGAAGATTGTGCGAGTTTCACTCTTTTTAATTTGATGAACGAATATATTGAAAAATACAATAAGCATTATAAATTTAGTAAAGAAAGATTAAAATTTTTAAGGACTTTAATCTGTGCAACAATGATTTCTGAGTTTTCTTATAATAAAAAAAGTAATTTTCTTTTTATAAAAGAGTTTTATCCTAAAGTCAAGATTAAGACCATTTACAATTCTTATATAGGGAAAATCTGCCAAAATTTATCTTATACAATTTTGTTTTATGAAAAAGATAAAGAAAAAGTATTTGATTTAATCAATAAGGATAAAATTGAAGAGTTTTCAAAGTATAACAAAAAAGTAAAGAAAGAGATTGATTATTATCTCAAAAAATTTAATAAAGAAAAAATAAAATTAAAAGAGAATCTTTATTTTTATTATCTTAAACCTAAACCAAGGTTTTCTATAGGTTCAATAGTTTCAACTACCCTTTCTTTAAAAGAAAAAGACAAAACTTTTGTTATTTGCTCAGATTCTTTAGAAAACTCTTCATTTATCAAAGTAAATACAAGAAATCAAAATGGTAAAGAAAATACAAATTTATTAATGAAAAAAGCAATAAAAGGATTAAAAAATGCAAATGGTGGAGGCCATTTTAAAGCTTCTGCTGCTAAATTTCTTAAAGAAGATTTAGAAGTGTTTAAGAAAAATTTAATATCTTAATTAAAATAAAATAAGATAAGAATTTCTTAATAAAAATTATAAAAAAGCTTTAAATAATTAGAAAATTTATAATAATTATGAAAAATTTATCAAAAAATAAGAATTTATTATATAATTCTTTATTAGTTTTCTTATTACTAATAGGTATAGGGATTACTTTTTTTACAGAAAATCATAAAACATTAAATTTTACAGGATTTATTGTTAATTCTGAAGGTAGCGAATGTGATGGAAATTGGACTTTAAATGAAACTAGTCTTTGTATAAATGGAACACAAAATTTAACTTGGATAAGTTCAGATACAACAAATTGCACATCTCCTATAATACAAACACAGAGTTGTGAATGTGTTGAAAATTGGAGTTGTAGTTCATGGAGTTCTTGTTTAAATGAAACACAAAATAGAACATGTAATGATTTAAATTCATGTGGGACAACAACCTTAAAGCCTAATGAAACACAGAGTTGTGAATGTGTTGAAAATTGGAGTTGCAGCTCATGGAGTTCTTGTTTAGATGGACAACAAGATAGAACATGTAATGATTTAAATTCATGTGGAACAACAACAAACAAGCCAGATGAAGAACAAAGTTGTAGTGAAGATAACACAAGTTTAGAAGATACGACTAACGAACAGAGTTCAGATGTTAGTTCAAACTCTTTAGAAGAAGATAATAATTCAACTGAAGAGGTATTAACAGAAGAAACAATAAATCAAGATGATTCTTTAAGTTCAGATAATCAAAATGATCAAAGAAAAAGAACAAGCTCATGTACCCCGAATTGGAAATGTGGAGATTGGCAAGATTGCATAAACAATTCTCAGATAAGAATATGTATAGATAAAAATAAGTGTAACAGCAATGAAAACAAGCCTGAAACAAAAAAAGAATGTTATATTAATGAAACTTGTTATGATAAAATAAAAAATCAAAATGAAACAGGAATAGATTGTGGTGGTGATTGTAAACCTTGCACAATATTCAATTTAATAGGGAACACAATTTCAGAAACAATAGGTTCTGGAAAAGAGTTTATTTTAAAAAGTTTATCAAAGAATAATTTTATTTTAAGCATAGTATTAATTATTTTCATAATGATAGGAGAAGCTGTAATCTTATTAAGGATAAAGAGGAAAAAAGAGCTAATTTTAGATAATAATTTAAAGATAAATGATGCAAATAATGAGAATAGGAATGAAATTAAAGAGGAAAAAGAAGAAGAAGATAATAAAGCAGATAAGAAAGATAAAAGCAACAAAAAAGATATCCCAAAAGGAACAAAGAAAAAAGAAAATGCTAATAATAGATTAAACAAAAGAAAAAAGGTAAATTCAAAAAAGAGAAAATGAGAATAGATAATATAGGATTATATTGGCTTGGTCATTCTGGTTTTTTAATAAAAACAGATAAAATTATTTATATTGATCCTTATCAGATAAATGAAAATTCTGAAAAAGCAGATATAATCTTTATAACCCATAGTCATTATGATCATTGCAGTTTTGAAGATATAAAAAAGATAGTAAAAAAGAATACAAAAATAATTTTAACAGCAGATTCTCAAAGTAAGATAACAAGGTTGTCTATTCCTGTAGAAATAAAAATCGTTGAACCAAATAAAGAATTTTTTATAGATAATATAAAGGTTAATACTATTCCTGCATATAACATAGAAAATCAAGGTCATGAAAAAACAGAAGGTTGGGTAGGTTATATTATAAGAATAAAAAATGTGATAATTTATCATGCCGGTGATACAGATTTTATTCCTGAAATGAATAATCTTACAGGATATAATCAAAAAAATGTTAAATTTATCACACTAATGCCTATAAGCGGAAGATTTACAATGAATATAGACGAAGCATTAGAAGCAGTAAAAAAAATAAAACCCTTCTTAGTAATACCCATGCACTATGGAAATATTGTAGGGACAAAAGAAGACGCAGAAGAGTTTACTTCTCTTTGTAAGGAAAATAACATAGATGCTAAAATTTTAGATAAAGGAATTATAAATTAGAATAAGAATTAATTAAATTTAGAGATGATAAGACTCTTTATTGAAACAAATATAAGATGGAAAATTTTTATAAAAGGAAAAAAGATATTTTATCAAAAAAGGATAAATCTTCAATAGGGAAATGGGATAAAAGAATAGTAAAATTATGCAATAAAATAAATTCTTTAGAAAATTATTATACAACATCCTCCTGTTCTGGAAGGATTATTCTTATTGTTGATCAAGAAAAAAAAGCTGAAAATCTCTTTGTTTTTGTAAGTCATGAAAAGATAAATTTTAAAAAATTAAAAGAAGAATTAAATAAAGCAATTTTCTTAAATAAAGATATAAAATTTAAGTTAGAATCTTTTATTTTACATATAAATTCTAAAACATTAGAAGATGCAAGAAAAATTTTAGAAATTGGGAAGAAATCAGGATTCAAAAAAATAGGAATCATAGGATTAAGAAATGGTTTTACAATAGAAATACAAGGTTCTGAAAAAATAGACTTCCCCATAATTCAAAATAAAAAAATTCTTGTAGACGACAATTTCTTAAAAATTATTGTTAAAGATGCAAATAAAAAATTAGGAAACAATTGGAAAAAGATAAAAAAATTAGAAAAATTGTTTTTTACAGAATAAAAATATTTAAAAATAAGAAGCGCCTCACTTCTTTATAATATTAATTTAAACATCATGTAGATTAAATTAATATTAATGTTATGAGGCACTTTTTCTTGAATAATTAGATGAAATCATAGAAAATATATAAACTTTTCTATGATTAAACTTGAAAGGAGGTTAAAAAGAATGGTACTAGATTTTGCAAAAGAGGCAATACAAAATGCAGAAACCCACAGTATAAATTTTGATGAGTTAAAAGCAGGAAAAGCAAATATAAAAGTAGTTGGAGCAGGTGGAATGGGTTGCAATGCAATAACCTGGCTTTATAACAAAGGAATAAGCGGAGCAACTGTTTATGCTGTTAATACTGATGCTTTACACCTAAGTGTAACAAAATCTGATGAAAAAATCCTTATTGGTAAAGAGTTAACAAGAGGACTTGGAGCAGGTGGAAGACCAAACACAGGCAGAGAAGCTGCAAAAGAGGCTCTAGCAGAAATTAAAAAAGCTGTTGGAGGAGCAGATATGGTCTTTGTTGTTGCAGGAATGGGTGGAGGAACAGGTACAGGAGCAGCACCAGTTGTTTGTCAAGTTGCTAAAGAGTCAGGAGCAGTAGTTATAGCTGTTGTAACAATGCCTTTCGAATCTGAAAAAGCAAGAATAGACAAAGCTGAATTCGGATTAGAAGAATTAAGAGAGGTTACAGATACGACTATTGTTTTAGATAATAACAGACTTGTTGATATAGCAGGCCAATTACCAATAGAACAAGCTTTTGCTGTTGCTAATGAGTTAGTAAGCACAATGGTAAAGGGAATTGTTGAAACAATTACTCTTCCAAGCTTGATTAACTTAGATTATGCTGATGTTTCTGCAATAATGAAAGATGGTGGAGTTGCTGTTATTGGAATAGGTGAAGCAGATACTCAAAACAAAGTCATGGAAGCAGTTCAACAAGCCCTTACTCATCCTCTACTTGATGTGGATTATAAGGGAGCTACAGGAGCTTTGATCCATGTAACTTGTGGTCCTGATTTAAAATTAGAAGAATTTGATTTAATAGGAAGGACAGTATCTGAAAATTTAAATCCTGAAGCAAATGTTATTATTGGCGCAAGAATTAGCAAAGATTTTGTTGGTAAAGTTAGAGTTATAACAATAATGACAGGTGTTAAATCTCCGTATGTTGTTGGAAAAGATGTAGAAGAACAATTTACATCAAAACCTGCTTCAAAAGAGATGTCAGATTTAGGTATTGAGGTTTGGAGATAAACAGGCAAACACCAAAAAACATTAAAAAACAATTTATTTTTCCGGGTTTTCCCGGATTTTTTCTTTTTTTATTCTTTTTTGTTTTTATTAAAAATTATGTTTAGAGATTAGATCCTCTAATTTTTTTCTATATTTCTCTTCAGAGGAATTTAATTTTTCTTTCAATGAACAATAAACTTTATCTATCTCATTCAAAGTTTTATCATCAAAATTTTCAAAAGAATAAAGAGTAGAACCTGTTAAATTAGTATCTTGTTTTATTAATGAAAGAATGTAATTTTTATTCTCTTTTAAAAGAAGATGTATTGAATAAGAATTTTCTTCTAGCAAAGGGTGATAGTAAATAAAATATTCCTCCTTATTCTTAGTTTTATAAATAGAGTCTTCACTAGTATATTTTAATTTCTTAATTAAAAATTTTAAAATCTTTTTTTCTTTTTCCATAAAATTCTTGAAATAAGAGGGTTTATAAATTTTTGGGAGCAAGATATAAAAGAGGAGTATGATAATTTACAAGAAATAACAATCATAAAGAAATAAGTTAAGGGTATTAATAATAAAAAATAGTTAAGGTTAGGTATAAACTTTCTTTATTTCTTTCATCTTTTTATTTTTATATTCATTAAAGAATAAAATTCTGTCTAATTCTATTCTCCAATTTCTTAATAATGGTTTTTTTGCTTCATAACCAATAGGAAATAATGCTTCAATTCTAGATTTTTCAGGTATTTTCAACAAATTTTTAATTTCATCTTCAACAAAATGACCTACCCAGCAAGTTGATAATCCCTTTTCAACTATTTTCAATAAAAAGTTTTCTATTGCAGCTCCTGACTCTTGTCTAACAAACTCTTTCCCTCTTTCCCCAAACATATTTCTAATTCTAGAATCATCAGAACATACAACTACAACATATTGAGCTTCTGCAACAAAATCTTGCTGACATGATTCACTAATCTTAATTATTTTTTCAGGGTCATCAATAAGAATAAATTTTAAAATAAAGTTTTTTCCAGCCATAGGAGCATATCTTGCAGAGTCTATACATTCGATAATATCTCTCCAATCAGGAGTCTTACTTGTAAAATGCCTCACACTCCTCCTTGATTTAATTGCTGTATCCAAATCCATTTTATAATTAATAAAAAGAATTATAAAAACCTTTTGAATTAAACTTAGATTAAGGTTTATTAAATTTTTTCACACAAGAGATAATAATTTTTATTAGGATTAAAAAAAAGATGAATCTCTTTATTTCCATTAAGTTTAGATTCATATTCTCTTCTTATTTTCCAATAATCTTTAGGATCAACCTTATATCTTAGAACAACTTTTTTTGTATTCAATTCTTTTATCTTTTTTATTAATTGTTTTTTGTCTCTTTTGACAAAAGCTTTTATTTTAAAAGGGATTAGAAAATTAGAATGAATTAAAGATGAAGATAAAAAAACAGGCTTGTCTAATTTTAAAAAGGAAAGATTTAATTTTTCTTTAAGTTTTTTATAAAGATTAGAAACAATAAGAGTTTCATCAATAGAATATAAAAATTTAAAATTTTTTAAAGAGGATATTTCTTTTATCTCAATCTCTTCAAGTTTAGTTTCATTAAATTTATTAGAATTTTCAAAATTTTTAGAGCTATCAAAAAAGATTAATTCTCTAGAAGGAAGATTAATTGCAGAAATCTCATGTTTTTTCAAATTATTAAAATAGAGAGTTAATCTATTTAAAGTAAAGTCCATTGAAATAAATTCTTCTTCAAATAAATATTCTTTTTTTAATTCATCAATATCCTGAGTAAAAGGTGGAATTTCAATTGCAATATTTTCACAGAGAGAGATATAATTTTTAAGAATCTCTTTAAGATTAGGTTTTATAGCTTTTAATGTTCTTTCAGATTGTTCTGGTCTTTCACTATCAACAAAAATAACATCTATCTTGTATTTGTTTATCTTGTTTATAACACTTTTATTTAAAGCATCTCCAGTTATTATCTCAACATTAGATATTTTTAATTTTTGTAAATTATTTTTAAGAAATAAAACTTTTTCTTTATCAATCTCAATACAAATTACTTTTTCAAAAAATTTAGATAATGCAAAAGTTTGACCACCAATACCTGCACCTATTTCTAATATAATTTTAGGATTAATATTAAAAGATTTGAATAATCTCTCTGCTCTATAAAGAGCAACATCTCTTGGAGTGGCAAATCTTAAGAATTTATATGGTATATTTAATTTTTCTTGATACATAATTTCTTTTTTTATTGCTCTTGTCATCTAATCTTATAATTTTCAGTGTTTAAATCACTTTTGTTTAATAAGATTTATAAATTAAGGAAAATATTTTCATTTATGGCAACATATCCACCAGATCCAAGAAAAAGAAAGCTTGATTATAACATAGCCCAGAATGTCTATGATGACTTTGCAAAAGCTTGTAGTAGAAAAGGATTTGCTCCACAAGTTATCTTAGAAAAATTAATGGCAAAGTTTAATCAAACAGGACAGATATAAAAAATAAGTTTAAGATATTTTAGAATTTACCATTATAGTTTAGTCTATTTTAAAATTTATAAAAAGTATAATTAAAAAATTTTCTAAAAGATAATTAAAACTAAGATTCTTCAAATAAAAAAGTTGAAAACGTCTCCGGCAGGACTCGAACCTACGACCCCATGATTAACAGTCATGTGCTCTACCAGCTGAGCTACGGAGACATAATCAAAGAAAATTTTTTGATTATTTAAAGTTATTTATTTTGTTTTTCTTTTTTTGGTTTATTTAAACTTTTTTCTTTTAATCCTAAATCAGTTATTATTTCTGGCCTATGTTTTTCTAAAAATCTGTAAACATTAGCTTGTTTAGAACCCCTTATCAAAGATATTATAGAATTATTAACTTTTTTTATATTTTCTGGCATTCCAATTATACCAATCTCATTCATATTTAATTCAAAAAAACAATCAGATAATTCTGTTAAAGTTCTCAAAGTTTTCCCTCTTATTCCTATAATCCTAGATCTCACACTTTCCAAATTCTTTTTTTTAGTATAATCTTTTATTCTTAAAATTTCAAAGATTAAGTCATCTTTTTTTATTAATAAAGCGGTTTTTAAATTAAATCCAAAATCAATAGCATTTATAACTTGCTGAGCAATAAATTCATCTTCAGAATTTCCTTCAATAAAAACTTCAGATTTTTTTATTTCTAAAGAAATTTTTAATTCTTTTTCTAAAAAAGATTTATTTTTTAAAATCTTAGTGTTGTTTCTTAGATATAAGTCTATCATTTTTCTATTTTAGAATTCAGATTCTTCTATTTGTATATAATTATTTCTTTTTAACCATTCAACTTGGTTTTGTCTATATTTCAAAATGATATCCCCTTTATTTTTATCTAATTCCCATAATTCAACTATCACCACATCTTTAGGTCTAAGCCAAAGTTTTCTTTTTAATCTTCCAGGGACTCTGCAATTTCTCTGTTTTCCATCAAGACAATTTACAAGCATTTTATTCCCCCCAAATCTCTGTTCGATTATCCCTATAACTTCTCCTTTTTTTGGCAAAGGTGCTCTTGTTACAACTGTTTTTTCATCTTCTTCATTTTCATCTTCAAATTCTTCTTCATTTTCTTCTTCATCCATTTCAGTTTTAAACTCTTCTTTAACCATAGTCCTTTGAATAATTTAGCATTTATAAAATCTTTTATAAAAATTACATCATAAAAGGATTAAACAAAAAGGAATTCCTTGAATATATTTTACAAAGTCTTTTTTTATTAAATCTTTTTTTATACATAAGTTAATAGATTTTTCTCCAACAATATAGAAAGTTGCATCTTCTTTTTCCATTTTTTTTAAGATTAGAGATGCTTGCTCTTCGTTAAAATCCTCTCCTTTAAAAAAATCTTCTTTTATATCTAATTGTAAATTTCCTTCTTCAAATTTTTTTCCAATAAGTTCAGAATCACAAAGTGCAACTATATCCCTATAAGATTTTATAATTCTTATTTGAAACATTTTCAAATTAGATAATTATTTATTTCTTACCCATCATTCTACAAACAGTAGTTCCACATTTAGGACATTTCCCTTTTAAGATAGTTGTCCCTCTTGAGGTTTTGCTTTCAACACCATCTTTTATTTCTACTGTTTCTTTGCATTTAACACAATATCCTGTTGTCATTTTACCTCCTTGTTTATTTATTTGATTTTTATTAATTTATATTTTATTTCTTATTGGATGCTTAGCACCACAAGCTAAACATTTTATAAATGAGAGTCTTCCCTCTTTTATTAGTTCTGTGTCTGGTTTTTGGCATTCTTTGCATAAAACAAATTCTTTTGTGTATTGTTCTATCTTTTGGTTTATTTTTGAACTTGGAACATTATTATTTAAGATTAATCTATCTCCTTCCATCTGGCCTGAAACAGCAAGTTCTCTTAATAAAAATTTTTGTATATGTTCTGGGTCTCTTCTTAAATGAGAAGCAATACTTAAAAGATTGGTTAGAATTGTTTTTTTACCTTCAAAATGACCTTCTATTTTAGGAATTTCAAATCTGTCTCCATTTGATTCAGGCTCTTTTATTTTTGAATAAGCTAGGTTCAGCATCTCTTCATAATTTGCCATGAATAATAAAAAATAACTTGGTTTATAAGGGTTTTGATAAAAAAAGAGATATTTATTACTCTTAAAAAATCAAAATTAAAGAATATTAAATCTGCTTTTCATACATGAAAAAATTATTCCCTTTTAATATAACCTTTTTTATTACAAAAGTTTTGCATTTTTAAATTATCTTCTTTAATTGATATAATGATATTTTTATTTTCTTCCAAAATCAAAACCAAATTCATTTTTTGTTTTTTATGCAATCTAAAATATAATTTTTAGAATAAACAGGATCTTTATCTTTTATACCTTGTAATTCTTTAGAACTTTTTATTAATTATAGGACAGTTTCAGTGTCTTTAATTTTAACTTTTCTTATTTTCATTATCCCAACCATCTTAATCTCCCTGGCCTTGGTTCAAAGATTATTCCTTCTTCTAATAAAGATTTAACTTCCTGATTAATTATCTCAGAAGGAGTTTCTTTAAGTTTTAAAATGATTTCTTCTAAATCAATACCATTTTCAGATTCTGCTCCTTTAATTAAATCTAAAACCTTGTCTTTTATTGCTATTACTTGACTTTTAGGTATGTTTTCTATTTCTTTTTTTTGTTCTTTTTCAAGTTCTAATTTTCTAATTAAAAGATATTTTGGATCTTGCTCTTTTATTATTTCAGGAGTAATATAAATCTCATTATTAAATTGTCTTAAAAAACCAATAACAAGAACAGTTTGCCCTTGAATAAAATTTTTAAATTTATCAACATCTTCTCCAAAGCATTTTAGTTTAATCTGACCACTTCCATCATCTAATGTAAAAAAAGAATATTTTCTTTCACCTTCACTATCATATTTGTCAATTATATTCCCAATAAGATTAACTCTTACAATTTTTTTATTTCCTAATTCTAAAAAAGAAAATTTGTCATTATCATTGATTGGTTTTCCAAAAAGAATATCTCCAATTCTTATTTTATAAGCAATATTCCTTTTAAATTGTTCAGCCATTTTATTTTTTATATTGTTCTTTAAATTTTTTAACAGCTTTATTTATATCTAAACCAATATTATTCCAGTCATCAGCGACTGCTCTTGCATTTTGTTCTTTAAGAGTGTACTTATTAGAATAATTTGGATTAATATATTCCAATCTTATTTGTTCAGGAAAAATCTGAAAAACAGAACCCACTCTCATTAAAAAGTTTTCAATCCCTTTTTTTGATTTCATTTCTTATAAAAATAAAGTATATTTTTAAAGATTTAGATTATCCTGTTCTGCTTATATATCCTCTTTTTGGAGTAAAAATATCTCCTGAACTGCTTAATTTATTTAAAGCTTCGTCTAACTCTTCTTTTTTTATGTTTGTACCTAATTCTTTTTCTAATTCTTCAATAGGTATAAGTTTTCCAATTTTATTTTCTAAATCAATAATTGTATCTCTCACAAGTATAATTTTACCTCTTTGCGAAGCAGAAAATCTTCCTGAAATTTTATCAATGTCAAAAGTTTTTGATTCTTGGTCATAACCTACTTGTCTTAAATAATACTCCATTATATCAATTGCATTCTTTGCATCTTGTTTTGTTACAGTTTTACTCAATTTAATTTTAGCAGAAGCTTCAGACATTCTTACTAATGCTTGTAATTGCCTTGCTGAAATAGGAATAGGCCTTAAACCTGTTTCATTTGATATAGAATTATTTCTTAATCCAATATAAAATTTTTTTATTTCGTCTATTGCTTCTTCTGACAATTCTGGCTTGATTCTCTGTTTTGCATAAGCTATATATTTTTTAAATAAATCAACAGGTATTAAAGAATCTTCACCTTGTCTCTGATGTTCTCTTAAAACATGTTCTGCAATTAACTCGTCTTTTTGTCTATTAGGAATATCTCTTAAAGTAAAAATAATATCAAACCTATTGATAAGAGTTGGAGGTAAATCAATTTGCTCTGCAATAGGTCTATCAGGATCAAATCTTCCAAACTTAGGGTTTGCTGCTGCTAAAACACTTGTTTCAGATTTTAAATTTGCCTGTACATTCGCTTTACTTATTGTAATCGTATTATGAAGAATCATCCCATTAGAGATAAAAGTGTGATATGGTTCTATTGTAACATCATAAACCCATTTGGTATCCTCATTTTTAATTTTTGAAACTTTTTTAATTTTAATCCATCTTGCATATCCAAATGCTAATTTTTCAATCTCTGATAATTCTTCTCTTATCTTTTTTCCTTCTAAACCCTTTAATTCTAAAGCTTTTTGATTAGCTATATTTACTAATTTTTGTAAGAATACTCTTTGTTTTTCTACATTCAAATCAATTTGATTCCCTATTTCTTTTTTTGCTGAGATATTCAATTTTTTAAATATCTCATTTATTTTATCAGTGCAGTTAGGAATGATATCTCTTATAGTTTTGTATGATTTTTCTTTTTCAACATAATCCTTTAATTTTTGCTGTTTAGAAGAAGATAAGAATCCTATATACAAAAAGAATTTAGTTAAATTTTCTTGGCCTGATATGTCTAATCTCCAAACTTGAGAATGAGAATCAAAAAGGATAGAAGATTGTATTCCAAATCTCAAAAGTAAATCAGACATTTGTTCTTCTAATTTTCTATTTTCAGAAACAAAAGAAATTCTATATCCGTTTCTTTTTTGATATGAAACAGAACCATCTCCATCATAAAGAGCTCTTAAAAGATTTCTTAAATTTTCTTCAGGCATTTGCATAATAAGTTTAGGTATTTTTCTTATTTTTCCTTTTTCAAGCAATTCAGGATCAAGAGCTAACATTTTTTCAACAACAAATTTAGAGATTACTCTAACTGAAAAAAGATTTCCTCTTTGCGTTATAATTGGTTTAATTTTAAAATATTTTTCAATTGCTGATTTATAGTCTAAAATTAAGGTTTTATCATTATTAGAAAATTGTATTCCTACTTTTTTTCCTCTGTTTAATTCATAACAACCCTCACTTAAATGATAACCTATTATTTTACATAAGAGATCATTTTTTTGAGAATAACCCATAGAGTTTATTTTTATTTGAGAAGGAACAGGAAAAAATTCTCCTTCTTTTAATGTTTCTGCAGGGACTGTTATTATCTTACCATCTTTAACTACCCAACATGGATGTTCAGGAGTGACTGTTATCTCTCTCCCATTTACAAGAATAATTTTAATAAATTCTTCAGGAGCTATATGTCTACTGACTCTTGAAGCTTTAATAGGAAAAGAATATTTAAAATTAGTAGAGATTAACTCAACATCTTTAACAGGCAAGATTTCACAGTTTTTTCCTTTATACACTTCTTTTTTATTTTTTTCAATTAAATCATCTACAAATTTTCCTATCTCTACTTCTTTTCCATTAGAAAGCATTAATTTAAAGTTAGGAAGCATGCATTGTTGTTCCATCCCTTCATGCATTGCACTTCTATCATTAGGATCCATTTTTTCAAGTTCATCAATACAAACTAATCCTTTATGAGATAAAACCATTGCTCCTGCCTCTAAACTCCAACCTCTTAGATATTCATCTCTAACAACAGTTGCTGTTAATCCTGCACCACTTGCTGATTTTCCTACAACATACCTTCCTTTAGGTGAAATATTAGCCATAAATGTTAATAAAACACTTTTTGCTACACCAGGGTCACCAATTAATAAGATATGAATGTCTCCTCTGCTTTTTTGCCCATCTTTATGAATTTTTTGAACACCCCCAAATAATTGTAAAACAAGAGATTTCTTTATCTCTTCATAACCCCAAACACTTGGAGAAATGCTTCTTGCAAATTTTTCAAAAACTAAAGGGTCTTGTGATAATTCTAAAATTTGTCTTTCATCTTCATCATTTATATCTAATTCTTCAAATGTCTCTTCTAAAGGTATTACATTATTTGCTTCTATAGATAATTCAAATCTTGTTGATAACCCTCCTGTTTGTAATGGAACAGGAACTTCCTTTAAAATCCCAATAATTCTAACTCTACTTCCTGGTGTTGTTTTCTCTTCCATTTTTGGCTCAACAAGGTCTTCTTTAAGGAAAACATTTAATCTTTTTGGTTGTTCTCCACCTGTTAGGTTATCAGGAGCTTCTTCAATCACAAGTCTTTGAGTATCAACCATTTCCTTGCTTATTAATCTAAATCCTCCTTTTCTACCACAAGAACATCTTGATGGCTCTCTAAATTTTTTATCTATTTGCAAAACAGACATAATTGTTCCACAAGAAGGACATTCAAATTTAGCATTTACTACTTGAGGCCTTACATCAGAAGATTGTCTTATTATCCCTTCAATTACAATCAATTGATTAAGATGTTTAGATCTTATATTCCTAATTTTTATTTCCTGACTTTTTAAAGTGTTAATTAGTCTTACTCTAACATTTTTTATTAAACCAAATTCTTGAATTGCTGTTTCAATCAAAGCGAGAGTTTCCTCAGGATTTAATAAGATTTCATCAGAGAGTTTATCTGAAATTTCAGTTAGTTTTGTAAAATCAATATACACAACATTAGAACCCTTTTTTATAGATTTTCCTGCTTCTTTTTTATAAAAGTCAAAGAATTTCTTAGCTTCAAGAATTATTTCTTCTGGTTTTAATCTCTCTTCATCTATACTTATAGAACCTCTTTTTTTCAAAGCTTCTTTTAACAAATTTTCATCTTTTTTCTTATTGGAATTCGTGGTTATTTTTTTATTTTCAAAATCATCAGAGTCATTAAAATCATCAAACTTTTCAGAGCTATCAAACCCTTCATCAAACCCTTTTTTTAAGGTTGAATCATTTTCTTTATTGTTATATTCTTCTTTTTCATTCATCTCATAATTATCTATCTCATAATTATCTATATCTTTGTCATTACCTATGCCTTCAACCATATCTAACAAAAGAAATATCTATTTATATGGATTTCTATAAAAGAGGAAAAAATAAAAAATAAAAAAGAAAATTAGATAACTAAACATACAATAAGATAATTAATAATAAGATAATTAATACAATTTAGGAAGTATTAATACAATTAGAGTATATATCCCTTTCTGAAAATAAAGAATAGATTATAAAAGGTAAACATAAAATAAATGCTCTCTCTATCAGGATAGTTTATATAATTATTAGAAATTTTATTTCATATTATGAACTAAATATCTATTAGCAAAATAATTTCTTGGACCATCTTTATTTAATTCAAGGTTATAAACTGTTATTGGATTAGAGAGATTTACTCTTTCTTTTGATAAAATCTTTTCAGGAGTTAATTTCCCATTAAGATCAATGTAAATTGTTTCTCCTATATTTAATTCTTCTATTTTCTTATAAGAATCATTTCCTATATAAAATCTATGAATACCATTCACTTTTACAGAAGAATGTTCTGTTTTGATTATATAATACCAAATTGTAGTATTTTCATGAATTAATAACTTTTCAATTGTGCTTATCACAAATTGATTTTTATCATTATCGTAACTTAAAACTTCATCTCCTTCTCTTAATTCACTTATCCTTATTTTTCCTTTATTAATAGTATCTATTAAAGTATCATAAGTAAAACAATTCGTTCCACCAGTCCCCCAAGTCTCTGAAATTGTCCCAGTATACCCTTTTTCATTGGATACATCAATTTTAGATTCTGATGGGCTTTGATAGTGATATACTTCATTATTATTTTGATAATCACTAGGTAGGTTACACCCTTCCGGATCTCCTGCACAACATTTTTCTCCCACCTCACAAACTCCATCTCCATCATCATCCTCAGAACGTTTTATATTTCCTGCACAAGGTTCTCCAATTTCACAAATATTATCTCCGTCTGCATCAATATTGCAGTAAGAACCACCACAAATTTTTAAGGTTAATTCTCTTTGTTTATTTCTATATTCTTCACTAAGTTCATAACCTCTATCAATTAAAGAAAGACCATTTTGAATACCTTCTAATGCTTCATTTCCTAAAGGAGAAGTCCCCACAGAATAAGCTAAACCCATCAATCTC
>JAAZNJ010000051.1 GCA_012798335.1 Candidatus Woesearchaeota archaeon
ATTTCTGATTTAGCAGTTGATTCTTTTAAAAAATTTAAAAATACTTCTCCTATAATAAGTATTGAAAATCCCCCTGCAGGAATGGGTTTTAGCACAGGAGAAGAATTAAAAGAGATAATTGAAAAATCAAGAGAAAAATTTGTTGAAAAACTAAAATCAACAGGAATGAATGAAAAAAAAGCAAGAGAAGAAGCAGAGAAACTTATTGGTGTAACTTGGGATGTGGGTCATATAAATATGATGAGAAAATATGGTTATGATTCTAAAAATATTGTTGAAGAAACAGAAAAAGTTGCTCCTTTAGTTAAGCATGTTCATCTTTCTGATAATTTCGGATTTGAACATACTGAACTCCCTATGGGCATGGGAAATGTTCCTATAAAAGAAATTATGGAAAAATTAGGGAAAGAAGGTTATGATGCTAAAAAAATTATTGAAGCAGGAAACTGGTGGCAACATTTTCAAAGATCTCCTTTAAAAGAAACTCTTGAAAGTTTTGGTTCTCCTATTTACTCTTCAGGCCAAGCGCCTTATTGGAATCAAAGTTTAGGATTTCAACAAAATTATTATTCGGGATATGGAGCATTTTTACCTCAGAAAAATTATGAAATTTTTGGAGGAGGGTTTTCAGGCTTGCCTTCTGAATTTGGTGGGCAATTAAGACAAGACAATAATAGGCTTTCAGGAAATCCTTTAGAATAGTTGAAATATTTAAAAATAGAGAAATCTTAACTTTAACATAAAAAGATGGTGAAAAAAGAAAAACTTCAAATAGAAAAAGATATAGAACATGATTTGAAAAGAGAAAAAAAAGAAGAAAAGAAAAAAGAAAAATTAGATTTTGATAATTTTCCGACATTAAAAATAAAACTTGAATCAGAGATAGCTTTAGATTTTGCAACTAAAGTTTATGAACTTTTTAATAAACTTGTAAAATCAGTTATTTTATTTGGTTCTTCTGCAAAACAGACTTCAACAACCTCTTCAGACATAGACCTAATCATTTTAATTGATGATTGTTCTGTTAAATGGGACGATGAACTTATCTCTTGGTATAGAGAAGAATTAGATAAACTTTTAAGAAAAAATCCTTATCAAAAAGTTTTACATATAAACACAATAAAATTAAGTACTTGGTGGGAAGATTTAATGGTTGGTGATCCTGTTATAATCAATGTTATAAGAAATGGGGAAGCAATGATAGATTTTGGTGGTTTTTTCACTCCATTAAAATTTTTATTATTGAATGGAAAAATAAAATCAACTCCTGAAGCTATATACTCTTGCCTTGAAAGAGCACCTTTACATTTTTTAAGAAGTAAGAATGCAGAACTCGGATCGATTGAAGGATTATATTGGGCCATGGTGGATTCTAGTCATGCTGCTTTAATATCAGCAGGAGTTTCACCTGCATCTCCTGAACATATACCATTAGATTTAAAAGAGCTTTTTGTTAATACAAAAAAATTGAATATGAAATATGTTGTTTGGTATAGAGACCTTTTATTATTACATAAAAAAATAAGTCATGGAGAAATAACTGATTTAAAAGGAGTTGAAATTGATGATTGGCAAGAAAAAACTCAAGAATTTATAAGAGTTATGGCAGAATTAGTAAATAAAAATATAGAAAAATAAAATTAAAAAATTTATTTTTTATTCTAAAAATATTTGAGATTATTCTTATAAATCTCATATTCACAGAGGATAGCAGTTGCTTGTGCGTCTAATATTGTTCTTGCTTCCGGATTCTTTAAAATCTTATTTCCATAAAGCTCTTTCAAAGGTTCTATAGTTCTTCTTACAATTTCTGCTTTTCCTTTATTACTCAAAACTACCTTCCCTGTTTCGCTCACACTAAATTTATCTGATATGTTTTTCATTTTTTTGTTTTTTATTTAGTTTATTTGAATTTAAGCAGATTTTTCAGAACTTTCACTGATTCCTGAAGCATATTCTTTATATGTTTCTTTTTGATATTTTGGGAAATATTTTGACCTTAATTCTTCAATAGAATTTTCTTGCATTAATGCAATTCCCATTCTTACATTTTGGTAATCTTTTAAAGTTTTTTCTAACTTTTTAACTTCATCTTCATTTTCTATTTTAGCATATCCTTTTTTATGTCCTTTCAATTTATAATCCATTTCATCCATTTTCTTTTCTAAATCCCCTATTTTCATGCTTCCATTTTTTAATAAAAATCCTTTTATCTTTTCTGCGTCTTGTTTATCAGCATATTTTCCTAACATTGGACTATAAAAATCAAAGAATTGTGAAATAGATGCTTTTCCTAACTCTTCATTATACTTTTTAGGATATATACTCATAACTAAATTTAAACCATTCTCATCTCTTAATGAACCTAATAATAAATCTTTTTCAGTACTACTTACATTTCCCATAGAATCAGCTAAATCCATAAATGCATATTTCATAAATTCAGGATCTTTTTCCTTAAATTTAAGAGCAGCTAATGCTGGGAAATATCTATTTATATCTTCAAATATATTCTTTTCAACTTTTTCTTCTGGTTTTTTATCTGTGTCTGTCATTTTTTATTTAATTTTTGTATGTTTTATTTAGTTTAGATTTAAAATCATTAGGTTTATTTTTTATACTCAAATCTTTACTTTTTATAATATCATATTTATCTTTTATTCCTTGAATAAATTGTGAAATTGAATATGTTCCTGCAGTTAAACAAGTTACACCAGCTCCAACAACTCCTAATTCTGAAAGCATCTTTTCTAAATCACTTATTTGTTGAACTTCATTATTTAAAATTTTATTTCCGAAATAGACTGAGCCTATTAATCCTGCTCCAGCTAAAATGGATAAGATTAAATTATCCCCCATGTATATTGTTTTCTTTTCTTTGTATTTTCTTACACTCTCTTTTGGAGTATAAGGATCAACATGAAAGTTTGAACTTTTTTTGTTTTCCATAATTTCTATAGAAATTTGAAGTTTATAAATCTTTCGTTTTGTTATTACTTAGAAAAAGTAACATTTTA
>JAAZNJ010000052.1 GCA_012798335.1 Candidatus Woesearchaeota archaeon
ATTTCTGATTTAGCAGTTGATTCTTTTAAAAAATTTAAAAATACTTCTCCTATAATAAGTATTGAAAATCCCCCTGCAGGAATGGGTTTTAGCACAGGAGAAGAATTAAAAGAGATAATTGAAAAATCAAGAGAAAAATTTATTGAAAAACTAAAATCAACAGGCATGAATGAAAAAAAAGCAAGAGAAGAAGCAGAAAAACTTATTGGTGTTACTTGGGATGTTGGTCATATAAACATGATGAGAAAATATGGTTATAACTCTAAAAATATTGTTGAAGAAACAGAAAAAGTTGCTCCTCTAGTCAAACATGTTCATCTTTCTGATAACTTTGGATTTGAACATACTGAACTTCCTATGGGGATGGGGAATGTTCCTATAAAAGAGATTATGGAAAAATTAGGGAAAGAAGGTTATGATGCTAAAAAAATTATTGAAGCAGGAAACTGGTGGCAACATTTTCAAAGGTCTCCTTTAAAAGAAACTCTTGAAAGTTTTGGTTCTCCTGTCTACTCTTCAGGCCAAGCACCTTATTGGAATCAAAGTTTAGGATTTCAACAAAATTATTATTCTGGATATGGTGCATTTTTACCCCAGAAAAATTATGAAATTTTTGGGGGCGGATTTTCAGGCCTGCCTTCTGAGTTTGGTGGACAATTAAGACAGGATAATAATAGACTTTCAGGAAATCCTTTGGAATAGTTGAAATATTTAAAAATAGAGAAATCTTAACTTTAACATAAAAAGATTGTGAAAAAAGAAAAACTTCAAATAGACAAAGATATAGAATATGATTTGAAATTAGAAAGAAAAGAAGAAAAGAAAAAAGAAAAGTTAGATCTTGATAATTTTCCAACATTAAAAATAAAACTTGAATCAGAGATAGCTTTAGACTTTGCAACTAAAGTTTATGAACTTTTTAATAAACTTGTAAAATCAGTTATTTTATTTGGTTCTTCTGCAAAACAGACTTCAACAACCTCTTCAGATATAGACCTAATCATTTTAATTGATGACTGTTCTGTTAAATGGGATGATGAACTTATCTCTTGGTATAGAGAGGAATTAGATAAACTTTTAAGAAAAAATCCTTATCAAAAAGTTTTACATATAAATACAATAAAATTAAGTACTTGGTGGGAAGATTTAATTGTTGGCGATCCTGTTATAATCAATGTTATAAGAAATGGAGAAGCAATGATAGATTTTGGTGGTTTTTTCACTCCATTAAAATTTTTATTATTGAATGGAAAAATAAAATCAACTCCTGAAGCTATATATTCTTGCCTTGAAAGAGCACCTTTACATTTTTTAAGAAGTAGGAATGCAGAACTCGGAGCGATTGAAGGGTTATATTGGGCTATGGTTGATTCTAGTCATGCTGCTTTAATATCAGCAGGAGTTTCACCTGCATCTCCTGAACACATACCTTTAGATTTAAAAGAACTTTTTGTTAACACAAAAAAATTGAATATGAAATATGTTGTTTGGTATAGAGATCTTTTAGTATTACATAAAAAAATAAGTCACGGAGAAATAACTGATTTAAAAGGAGTTGAAATTGATGATTGGCAAGAAAAAACTCAAGAATTTATAAGGGTTATGGCAGAATTAGTAAATAAAAATATAGAAAAATAAAATTAAAAAATTTAGTTTTTATTTTAAAAATATTTAAGATTATTTTTATAAATTTCATATTCACAGAGAAGAGCAGTTGCTTGTGCATCTAATATTGTTCTTGCTTCTGGATTCTTTAAAATCTTATTTCCATAAATCTCTTTCAAAGGTTCTATAGTTCTTCTTACAATTTCTGATTTTCCTTTATTACTCAAAACTACTTCCCCTGTTTCTCTCACAATAAATTTATCTGATATGTTTTTCATTTTTTTTGTTTTTCATTTAATTTATTTGAATTTAAACAGCTTTTTCAGAACTTTCACTGATTTCTGAAGCATATTCTTTATATGTTTCTTTTTGGTATTTTGGAAAATATTTTAACCTTAATTCTTCAATAGAATTTTCTTGCATTAATGCAATCCCCATCCTTATATTTTGGTAATCTTTTAAAGTTTTTTCTAACTTTTTAACTTCCTCTTCATTTTCTATTTTAGCATATCCTCTTTTATGTCCTTTTAGTTTATAATCAACTTCATCCATTTTCTTTTCTAAATCTCCTATTTTCATGCTTCCATTTTTTAATAAAAATCCTTTTATTTTTTCTGCGTCTTCTTTATCAGCATATTTTCCTAACATTGGACTATAAAAATCGAAGAATTGTGAAATAGATGCTTTTCCTAACTCTTCATTATACTTTTTAGGATATATACTCATAACTAAATTTAAACCATTCTCATCTCTTAATGAACCTAATAATAAATCTTTTTCAGTAC
>JAAZNJ010000053.1 GCA_012798335.1 Candidatus Woesearchaeota archaeon
CTCGATAAAAGAAGATTTAGAAGGTATGAAAAATGTTTTATCGATTATGAATGAATTAAAGAACAAACAGGTGTTTAAAACACCTAAACAGGTGTTTGAAAAACAAACAGGTGTTTATGCTGTTCAAACAGGTGTTCAAACGGGTGTTCAAACACCAAATTTAAGTCAATTTTCTGTAACAGAAAGAGCAATATTATGGGTACTTTTAAATTCAGATGTTAAACTAAGTTATGAAGATGTTGGAGCTCTTCTTGGCAAAGAAAAATCGACAATTAGAGGCCAAATAAACAGCATAAAACAGAAAAGTGAGAGTTTAATAAATGAAGAAATAGAAAAAAATGGGAAAAAAAGAATATATATCCCAGAAGAAGTAAAAGAAAGGCTATTAAAAGGGGTAAAAGTGAGAGTTAAAAATAAAAAAGAAGAAAAAAATTAAGAAAAAAAGAGGTAAAACAATAAAAATTAAGAGAGAATAAAGAAAAGAAATAAGAATGATAGAAGAAAGATTAAATAAGAAGAGAGAAAAGAAAAAAGAGAGTATTAGATGATATAAAGAAAAAGTGAATCTATAAAAAGATATTCGTTATAACGAAAAAATATTTTAAGAAATAGGATTATTAAAATTTAATTTAAAAGATGAGACAAATTTAAACTGATCTAAGATTAATTAAGCTATTTAATGGAATGATCTTTTTAAATTCTGAAGAAATTGAAAGTTTTATTGTTTTATTATTAATCTTCTCTTTAATGAGAGGAACGTTTTTAGTTAAAAGTCTACCCACATAATCTCGAATTGAAGATTCAGTTAGATTTAAAATAGAGGAGAGAATTTTATAATTTATTGGTTTATTTTCCTCTTCTAATTGATAGATAGTAGAAAAGACAAGAAATTCTTGATCTGTTAGTCTTTTAAATTTTTGTTTAATCTCTTTTTTTAAAGAGTCTAAAGAAGTTAAAACATTTAAAGCTTCTTTAAATTGATCTTTATTTTTGTCTAAGTTGTCTTTTTTAGATAATAATTCTTTTTTTGAACTTAAATTTAATCTTTCAGTATTATTTAAAAGATTTTGGAGTGAAGAGGAATTAAAATCTGATTTTTGAAAGTCTTGGATACGCTTATAATTCTGAAGAACGAAATTGGGTAAATTAGGATTATCTTGAAGGGGAGAAGAATTAGTATTCCTTAATAATTCTCTACCTGTTTGTCTGTCTGTCTGTTGGTCTGTCTGTCTGTCTGTTGGAACCCCTTTATTTCCTGTGGAAATATTATAAAAATATGCTTTTTGAGGCTTAAAAAGGTTATTTTTTAATGAGGGGGTAGTTTTATATAAGTGGGTTTGTTGAAGATCTGTTGAATTATTTAATGGATGTGTTGGAATATCTTCTTTAAAATTGGGAGCAGTAGAATTATTCAGATAAGATGAAGAAGTTGAGGACAATGAATTAGAAAGAGGGTATTTTAAAGGAGGAATTAAAGATGAAATAGAATTTGATAAAAAATCAATTTTTTTATTTAATAAAGTAAGTTGAGAAATTATATCTTTAAAAAAGAGATTAAATGAAGATACTTGTTCTTTTAAAGAAAAAACCTCTTGTTGAAGTAAATTAATATCCTCTTTTGCTTTTTGAAAAGCTAATTTGATTTGATCCATAAAAAATAATAAAAAGAAGAGTATAAAAAGATAATTATAAAAAAAGATAATTTTATTTTTAATAAAATTTAATAAAAAAATTAAAAGAAATCTTATAAAAAATTAGTAATTATTAATTAATGATTCTTGTTTCTTTTTATATATTTGATAAGTCTTATCTGATAAAACCCATCTTGAACGTTTGAGATAATCTTTACCTTCAGAGTTTTTTTTAATTTCTTGTATAAGTCCTTTTTTCTTTAAATCAATCAAAAGGGATTTTATAAACTCCTCATCTCTAGCAGTTTCTTTAGCTATCTCAAAGGTAAAAAGAGGTTTTGGGGAGTTTAAAAAAAGGATTCCTAAGATATGCTCACAAATCTTTTCTTTTTTGGAATCTGAAAGTTTCATAAAGAATAATAGAAGTTTAATTTTAAAAAGATTGTCTAAACTGAAAGAGTATTAATACAGAAAATTAGAAGAGTATTAATAAATTATAAAAGAGAAAAGAGTAATCAAAAAAGGAGAAAAATTAGGTATTATGCTTAGAGAGGATTATTTTTCTTTAGATAAAGATTTAATTGAGGGAAAAGGAATATGGAATGGAAGACCCAATTCTTCTTCTAAGTTTAAAGCTTTTATATTTACTTTTTTAAAGATAAAATTAAATAAAGAAAATTTTAATTGATCATCTAATTTTTGATTTTCCCAATCTTTTAAAATGCTTTTATAATCTTTTGGGTTTACTGCAATGAATAGATTCCCTTCTATTTCTAATTTAGCAATTTCAGGATTATAATCTAATATGTAGGAAAATTTAACGTTTAATAAATCCTCTTTAATTTTTAATAAAGAATTTTTTATAGGTGTGATAGAGATTATATCCAACTTATTTTGAATTTTTAATTCTTTAAAATCTTCTTTATATTTTTCAATAGATATTTTTTTAAAAGAAAAATTTAATATTTTAAGATTTTCCATTTTTTGAAAAAGGAGGTATTGTATTTAAAGATTTCTTTTATTCCTTTTTATTTTAGTTTAAAGAATAATAATCCTAATTTAAATGTAAGATAAAGGTAATAAGAATCACAATTACAATAAAAGAAATATTAATTAAGTTTGAATAACAATTAAACAGAATTAATAAAGAATTATTTATATTTAAGTTGGAGGTTGATTTTAATTAAAAATTGTAATAAATAATAAAAAGTTATAGAAAAAAAGATTTATAATAAATCCTCTTCAGATACAATAATAAAATCACCAATTGCTATTATAGAATTATAAGGAATTAATAATTCACCTAAACTTGTCTTTTCTAAATTTAAATTCCGAGTGTAAGGAGTTACATCTTTAAGAACCATATTAATTAATTCTCCTGATTTAGTCTCAAAAGTAATGTCCTTAATAAACCCCAATCTTTTTCCTTCTTTTGTTACAATCATTTTTCCTAAAAGATTAGAGTAAACAATTTTTTCTGTTTGCATATAAAAAATAAAAGAATTTTCTTTATAAACTTTTCTAATAGAAAAAGTAAGTTAAATAAAAGATAAAAAAGTTATATATAAATGAATTATCCTCTTATTAAAAGAATAAAATTAAATAATAAAATAGGAGAAATAAGAAATAATAATAATAATAATAATAATAAATAGATAAATAAATCATATTTATATTGAATCTTATTCAAAGAAAGAGAAAAAACAATAAAAAAGAAGAGACCCCCCTTTATTTCTTATAGAAAGCTTTAAATAAGAAAATTAAATTTTTTTAGTTTTATTTTTTATTTATAAATATTTATATTATATAATATATATTATTTCTTATTAGTATATATGATACTTCTTATTATTCTAAAGTATAATAAATAATATAAAAAATTAAATATAATTCTCATAAATAATATAAAAAATTAAATATAATTCTCATAAATAATATAAAAAATCCAAAAAAGAAAAAAGGAAAAGTTATAAAAAAAGGATTGATAAATTTTTATAATAAACTTCCATAAGAAATTTAGGTGTCTTTCTTAATAAGTAGTTATAACTCTTTATATAATAAACTTAAATTATGTCTTCGTAATTATTAACTATTTGTAAATTTCCATAAGAAATGATCGTGTGGGATATAAATAATTAAAAAGGTTGATCTTTTATTAAAATAATGGAAGAAGTAAATAAAGAATTAGACAAAATTTTTGCATCTTTCAATAATAATTCTATATTCAAAGATAAGTCTCCTTTACAAAATTCTTATCAACCAGAAGATATACCTCATAGAGAACAACAGATTAAACAAGTTGCATCAATTCTTGCTCCTGTTTTAAGAGGTGAAAAACCCAGTAATCTCTTTTTGTATGGTAAAACAGGTACAGGAAAAACTCTTACTATTCAATACGTTAAAGATGAACTTTTAAAAAGAGCTTCTAAAGATTCCTTATTTAAACTTAGGATTGAATATCTAAATTGTAAACTTAAAAAAGTTTCAGATACAGAATACAGAATTTTAGCAGAATTAATAAAAAAATTTGGGGGAGAAATCCCTTCTACAGGTCTGCCTACTCAATCTGTTTATGACAAATTTATTGAAACAATTGATTCTGAAAAACAATTAATTCTTCTTATCCTAGATGAAATTGACCAAACCACAAAAAAGATTTCTGATGACTTTTTATATAATTTAACAAGATTAAATTCTGAACTTACAAATTCAAAAATTTCCCTTGTAGGAATTAGTAATAATCTTACTTTTTTAGATGAAATTGATCCTAGAGTTAGAAGTTCCCTTTCTGAAGAGGAGATTGTTTTTCCTCCTTATAATGCATTACAGTTACAAGATATTTTATCAAGAAGAGCAAAAGCAGTTTTTAAAGAAGGAGTTTTACAAGAAGGAGTTATTGCTAAATGTGCTGCATTTGCAGCAAGAGAACATGGTGATGCAAGAAGAGCTTTAGATTTATTAAGAATTGCAGGAGAATTAGCAGAAAGAGATAACTCTCTAAAAATTCAAATTAAATATATTGATGAAGCAAATGAAAAAATAGAAAGAGATAAAATTTTAGATGTAATTAAATCAGAACCAAAACAATTTCAATTAGTCTTAGGATCGATAATCTTTCTTTCAGAGAAAAATCCAAAAGAGCCTTTATTCACAGGAGCAGTTTATAATTATTATAGAGAATTATGTTTAAAAAATAAATTAGAAATTCTTACTCAAAGAAGAGTAGGAGATATAATTCAAGAATTTGACATGTTGGGAATTATTACTGTTAATGTTATTTCAAAAGGTAGAGGGGGTAGAATGAGAGAGATAAAACTTGCAATTTCTAAAGACATTATAAATAAAGCAAAAGAGATTATTAATAATTCAATTATTTATGCTTAAATTTTTAAAATTTAAAAATGGACAAAAGAGAAATACTCAAGTTTTGCATAGAAAGAGGTTTTTTATTAGACAAGGAATTCTTAAATCTATTTGATGAGCAGACAGATTCAGAATCAATTAAGATTTTAATTCAACAGATTAAAGAAATTACTCATGAGAAAATAATTAACAAAAATCTTTTTTCTTCTATTAAAGAAGATTTTTTTGAAAAATTATCCTATTCCCTTAAAACAAAAGATAGTGAAAAAATAATTAATTCCTTAAAAATAAAATTAAATCTTTCTTTTGATTCTTCAACGGTCTCAAATAATCCTAATATATCTCAACAAGAAAAAGCTGAGCAAAAAAAAGAAAACAAAAAAGAAAGTTCTAATCAAATCTTAAAATATGAGGATATTAAAATTTCTTTTTCTTATCCCCAGTCTAATAAAAAACTTGAAGTTTTTAATTTTGTAAATTATTTTAGAAATAGAGTTTTAGAGTTAAAAGAAATTCTTCAAGAAAATCCACAATTAAAGAATCTTATCTCAATTAATAAAATTCCTTTTAATAAACAAGGATTCTCTATAATTGGAATAATCTATAGTAAATCTGTTACTAAAAATAAAAATATAATCTTTGAAGTAGAAGATTTAACAGGAAAAATTAAAGTTTTAATAAGTCAATCAAATCCTGATTTATATAAATTAGCAGAAGAAATAACCTTAGATTCTGTAATAGGTTTTTCTGGTTTTGGAAATAAAGAAATACTTTTTGTTAATAATCTTTTTTTTCCAGACAGTTTTTTAGCTGAAAGAAAAAAAGCAGATAAAGAAGAGTATGCTTTATTTATTGGAGATATTCATTATGGGAGTAAATTATTTTTAGAAAAAAGTTTTTTAAAATTTATAGATTATCTTAATAATAAATTACCAAATACACCTGAAGTTCCTAAAATTAAATATTTATTCATTGTTGGAGATTTAGTTGCAGGTGTTGGGAACTACCCAAGCCAAGAAAAAGATTTGAAAATTAAGGATATTGAATCACAATTTAATGGGTTAGCAACTCTTTTATCAAAAATAAGAAAGGACATAAGAATCATTATCTCTCCTGGAAATCATGACGGGGTTAGATTAATGGAACCACAACCTCCTTTAAATGAAAAATATTCTTGGAGTTTATACAATTTGGAAAATACAATTTTAACAGGAAACCCCTCTTTTATTAATATAGGACAATCTTCAAAATTTTCAGGTTTTAATATTCTTCTTTATCATGGTTTTTCATTCCCTTATTATGCAAATGTGATTCCTTCTTTAATTCAACAAGATTCTCTTAATTCTCCAACAAAAATTATGAGTTATCTTTTAAAGAATAGACATCTTGCACCAACACATTCTTCTGTTCAATATTTTCCTTCGCAAGAGGATTTTTTAATAATAAAAAAGATTCCAGACATTTTCCTTTCCGGCCATACTCATAAATGTGAAATTTCTTATTATAATAATATTTTACTAATTTCTGTTTCTTCTTGGGAGTCTAAAACCTCTTATCAAGAAAAAATGGGTAATAATCCTGACTTTTGTAAGGTTCCTCTTTTTAATCTTAAAACAAGGAGCATTAAACTCTTAGATTTTGAAGAAGAATCAGAACATCAAGAATTAAAATCAAATATAACATAATGGAAACTCAAGAATATTTTGATAGGTTAGATTTAGAAATAAAAAAGATTTATGATTTATCTAAAAAAGCTAGAGAAAAAGGATTAGATCCTGTTTCAAAAGTGGAAATCCCTCTTGCAAGAAGCCTTGCTGAAAAAGTAGTCGGTTTAATCTCTACAATTTATCCTCAGATGGAATCAAGTGGGATTGCAGAAAGAATTTTAGAATTAGAAAAAGAATTTGGAAAATTAAGTATTGGTGTTTCATTTAAGATTGCAGAAGAGATTGCAAAACAAAAATTTTGTTCATTTAAAAATTTGATTGAAGCAATGGACGCAGGAATAAGAGTAGGTTTCGCATATACTACTTTAGGGGTGGTTTCAAGTCCTATCGAAGGTTTTACAGGAATAACTGTTGGAAAGACTCGAGATAATAAAGAATATATCACTGCTCATTTTTCAGGGCCTATAAGAAGTGCAGGAACAACTGCAAGTTGTGTTGTTCTAATGTTAATAGATTATTTAAGAGAATTATTTGGTTATGCAAGATATGACCCTACAGAAGAGGAAGTAAAAAGATATGTTACTGAGAATTATGATTATCATGAGTATATAACTAATCTACAATATCTTCCTACTATTGAAGAGGCTACATTTTTAGCTCAAAATATTCCAATCCAGATTGATGGTGATCCTACAGAAAAAGTAGAAGTTTCAAATTATAAAAATCTTAAAAGAGTTAATACAAATTTTATAAGAGGAGGAATGTGTTTGATTTTTTCAGAAGGATTAGCACAAAAAGCAAAAAAAGGATTAAGACTTTTAAACGAAATAAAAAAGAAAGGAATTAAATCTACTGGTTGGGATTTTTTAGAAGATTATATTAAGATTCATGAAAAAAGAGAAGTTGGTAAAGCAGATGCTTCTCCTACATATATACAAGATTTGGTTGCAGGTAGGCCTGTTTTTGGTCATCCTTCAAGATCAGGAGCATTTAGATTTAGATATGGTAGATCAAGAGTCTCAGGATTTAGTGCAACTTCTATGCATCCTGCAACAATGGCAATTACAGATTCATTTATTGCAATTGGAACACAATTAAAATTAGAAAAACCCACTAAAGGTTGTATTGTTACTTCTTGTGATAGTATTGATGGACCAATAATCTTATTAAAAAATGGAAGTGTTAAAAAAATCAAATCAAAAGAAGAAGCAAAAAAACTTTATCCAGAAACTAAAGAAATTTTATATTTGGGAGATATCCTTTTTCCTTTTGGGGATGTATTAAATAGAAATTCTTTACTTTTAAAATCAGGATATGTAGAAGAATGGTGGAAAAGAGAATTAGAATTAAAAGATTTAGAATTTGCAAAGAGTATTGATGAGTTTTCTATAAATTTAGATAAAGCTATTGAGATTAGTACCTTATTTAATATACCTTTACATCCAAAATATATTTTTTATTGGACACAGATAACAGAAGATCAATTTAAATCTCTTTTAGAATGGATTCAGATTTCTAATTTTAATGAAAAATTAATATTCCCTTATTCAAAAAAAGAGAAGGAAATTTTTAAAGATGGAAAAAGGGCTTTAGAACTATTAGGAATTGAACATGAAGTAACTTTAGAAAACGTTGTACTTAATTCTGAAGAAAGTAAAGCTTTATTAATTAATTTGGGAATTCCCATTCAAAATTCTTCTGATCTTTTTATAAAGTTAAGTGAAGAGCAATTAACCCTATTTAATAATAAAGAGTTATCTATTTTGGATAGAATAAATAAATCTTCAAAATTTATTATTAAAGATAAAGCAGGAGATTTTATAGGCGCAAGAATGGGTAGGCCTGAAAAAGCAAAACTTAGAAAATTGATTGGTAGTCCTAATATGCTTTTTCCTATCGGAAAAGAAGGTGGAAGATTAAGAAGTTTGCAATCTTCTTGTGAAGTCGGAAGTGTGAATGCTGATTTTCCTCTTTTCTTTTGTGAACACTGTAAAAAATATACGATTTATTCTATTTGTGAAAATTGTCAAAACCCCACAAAAAAGATTTTTTATTCCCCTCACTTGGACAAAGAATATTTCTCATTACAAAGCGAAGAAAATGAAGAAAATCTTCAATCTTTCAAAAATCAAGATTTACAAATTAATTATTATTTAGAAAAAGCATTAGAGAATTTAGGTTTTTCTAAAGAGGATCTTCCCCCTTTAATTAAAGGTGTTAGAGGAACTTCTTCAGAAGAACATTCTATAGAACATCTTGAAAAAGGAATTTTAAGAGCTAAATTTAATTTACAAGTAAATAAAGA
>JAAZNJ010000054.1 GCA_012798335.1 Candidatus Woesearchaeota archaeon
CCTATATAAGAATTGTAAATGGTCTTAATCTTGACTTTAGGATAAAACTCTTTTATAAAAAGAAAATTACTTTTTTTATTATAAGAAAACTCAGAAATCATTGTTGCACAGATTAAAGTTCTTAAAAATTTTAATCTTTCTTTACTAAATTTATAATGCTTATTGTATTTTTTAATATATTCGTTCATCAAATTAAAAAGAGTGAAACTCGCACAATCTTCTGAAACTGTTCTTATAATATTTTTTATCTTTTTAAAAGAAGAAGGATAAGAAGGATGATGGTCTATAACAAAAAATTCAAAATTTTTTTTGATTTCTTTCATGTCTTCTTTAAATATCTCTAATGAAATATCAGTTATAAAAATTTTATTTATCTTCTTTTCTTTAAGTTCTTTCTCTAAATCTAAAAATATTCTCTTTTTATAATCTATAAATTTTAAATAATCGTATTTTAATGATTTTATTTTTAAAATTTCATTAATTATTATTGTAGAAGTTATTCCGTCTAAATCATTATGGCTTATTATTGCAATTCTATCTTTTTCTATAAGATTATTAATAAAATCAAAAAAATCCTGTTTTTTTCCTTGTATTATTTTCATTTTATTTTTCTTCTAACTTTTCAATGCTTCTTGCTATTTGAAATAGTTTTTCTTCATTAAATTTTTTGCAAACTATTTGCATCCCTATTGGAATCTCTTCTTTTTCTTCTTTTATTTTTCCTATTGGCATTGTTAGAGCACAATCACCTGATAAGTTTATAGGACAAGTTAAAGCATCATATTGAAACATTTCCTCTATTGAGATTTTTTCTCCTATTTTATGAGGTAAACGTGGAACAGTAGGAGAGATTATACAATCATATTCATCAAAAACTTTTTCAAATTCTTTAATTATCATATCTTTTGCTATAAGAGCTAAATGATAATACCTTCCTGTATTTTCAGCTTTACTTATCTCACTTCCTCCAATAATTCTTCTTAAAACTTCTGGGCCACATGCTTCTTCAATTCTTTTTCCATACCTTCTTCCATCTAATTTTCTTGTTGTGGAATAAAATTCAACATAAACTAAAGGAAAATAAGTTGAAACAGCAAAATCAATATATTTCAATTTTAATTTTTTAATCTCCCACTTATATCTATCTTGAATTTCTTTTACTTTTTTATTTAATAAATCTTCTATTCTTTTATCTTTGACTTTAAAATCTAAGATACCTATCTTTATTTTTTTTGGAATTTTTTCTATTTCTTTTAAATCAAAATTTGTTTCTAAACTTATAGGATCTTTTTCATCTTTTCCCCTGATAATATCAAACAATAAAGCAGTCTCTTTAACATCTTTGGCTATAGGCCCAATTTGGTCTAGAGACATACTCATATCAATTAAACCATATCTGCTAACACTTGCATAACTTGGTTTTAATCCTACAACACCACAATGACTTGAAGGAACTCTTATGCTTCCTCCTGTATCTGTTCCTAAGGACATATCGCAAAAATTAGCAGCAACACTTGCACCACTCCCGCTTGAACTTCCTCCTGAAACATAACCTAAAGCTTTTGGATTATTTGTGGCTCCAAAAGCACTTGTTTCACCACTCCAACCACAAGCGAATTCATCGCAATTTGCTGTTCCAATAATAAGACCGTCTTCTTTTTTTATTTTATCAATAACTGTTGCATTATAAGTTGATTTATAATTTTCTAAAACTTTACTTCCACAACTTGCATTTAAACCTAAACAATTTATTACTGCTTTAATTGAAATTATTTTTCCTGCTAATCTTCCTGCTTTACCTTCTTTTATCTTTTTATCTATCTCTTTTGCTTCTTCAAGAGCATTTGGATTTAATTGCAAAATTGCATTTATTTTATTTCCGTTCTTGTTATTTTTTTCAATTTCTTCTAAATATTTTTTTAATTTTTCAACTGTTGTTTCTATCTTTTTTTCTACCATTTTTTCTTTTCTGCTATAATTGAATTTTCATTTTTATTTGGAGCATTCTCTAAAATTAATTTTTTAAATTCTTTTTTTCTTTCTAATTCTTCTTCACTGGTTTTTTCATTTTCTTTCTCTTCTTTTTCTAATCTATAAGATTCTTCTCTAACAATAAAAGACTCTTGAAATTCTTCTTTTATTTCAGATAACTTTTTAGAAAATGAATCTAAATTAGATAGAACTTGCTTTTTTATTTCTTCTCTTTCTTTATCAGATATTTTATGCCACAAAAATTCCATCTTAGATTTAAGAAAATCTAGTATAAAAATTTAGTTATTTCTTATTCTTATTAAAACAGTGTCCAAATTTTTTATTCTCTTAAATTGTTTTTGCATCTCTTTAATTTTATATAATCTTTTTTATAATATCTTCTTCTATAAAACATTAGTTATTAAAGATTCTAAAATTATAAAGAAAACATAGAGAAGAATTAATAATAATCCTTCAATTTTACTAATTGTTTTATCAGAATTCATGAATGTGATAACACAAATTCCTGCTAAAAACATTCCTCCTCCTAAAATATAAATATTATTAATATTATAAGAAAAAGGAGATATTAAAGCAACTAATCCTAAAATTATAGTAGCATCTGTTATTACTGTCCCTAAGATGTCTCCTAAAGCTAGTTCATCATGATTACTTTTTACTGCTTTTATTGAAAATATTAGTTCTGGAAGACATGTCCCAAAAGCTATTAAAGTTATGCCAACTAAAATTTCTGGAATTTTTGTTTCAATAACCAAATTTTTTGCATAATTTACTGTTAACTGTGAGCAAAAGATTAAAATTCCAACTCCCAAAACCAATAAAATAAAACTCTTCAATATTGGTTCTCTTTTTCCATCTTTGAATTTTTTATGAAATTTTTTACTTTCTTCATAAGTTCTATAAAAAAATATTAACCCTAATATAATAAGAATTAATCCATCTAATCTAGAAAATTTTCCATCTAAACCTAATAGTAAAGGAAATACTAATAAAATTAAATAAAACAAATTGTTTCTTAATATTTTACTTTTAACTTTAATTCCATTAAATGAAGTTAATGCAACTATTCCAAAAACTAAAGTTAAATCAGCCACATTAGAACCAAGAAGTGTTCCTAAACCTAATTCTGGAATGTGATTAAATGCAGATATTATTGAGATTATTGCTTCAGGTAAACAAGAAATTATTGCTATAACAAAAAAACTTACAATAAATTCTGGAAATTTTAGAGATTTAGCTATTTTTGAAGCATGCTTTATTGAGTAATCTGCTGCCTTTATTGAAACTGCTAAGAATATTAAAAATAAAATAAGATTTATAATAATCATTTTCTCTTTACTCTATAAAAGAAATAATATTTATAAACTTTTTATACACTTATCTATACTCTCTCCAAGTATAACCACATTTAACGCATTTGAAGAATTTTGTTTCTGCTTCATCTCCTGCTCTTGTCTGAACTGTCCAAAAATAAGCTTTATCATGTCCGCACTTTTTACATTTTGCATTTATTATAGGAAAAGCTTCAACATCTTTTTTTATCACTTCTACTCCTGCTTTTTTTTCATTTATCTTCTCAGAACAAACTAGTTTTATTTTTTCTTTAGAATGATAATTACATCTAGGGCAAACAAATTTGCCATCTTTTTCAACCAATATTGCTCCACATTTAGGACAAAATTCCATAGTTATTTTTTCTTCTTTTTAATCATTTATCTTAACTTGCAGTCTTTAAAAAACTTTCTTTCTCTTTTTTTTATTAGAGATTTAATTATTATATCTAATTAATTTAATTATCTTATCTAATTCTGCTTACATAACCCTCTTTCTAAAACAGGTTTGTTTGGTTCAAAAAATATTAATTTTACCCAACCAATTTCAGGAACAACCCTAAACAATACTCTTCCTAAAATTTGTTCTTCTCTTATTGACTCTTCATCAATATTCCATAAATTGTTATTTGGTTTTAAAATTTCTTGATTATTATCTCCCATTGTTGTGAAAACTCTTTTTCCATTTTCTTCTCTTATTTTTATTATCCTATGCACTATTGGAGTTGATTTTGTTCCAGCATCAAATGCTATAACATCTCCAACTTGAAGTTTTTCTAAATCTGCCTTTACCATGAAGATAATATCTCCTTTGCTAAACCCTCTTTTTAAAGGGAATTTTTCAAATTCTTTTTTTGTAATGCTATATCTCAGATATTTTTCTTCTTTATCATTATCAAACCACCCTTGAAAAGTTGAAAAGAAATTCCCTTGATGATACATACTGCAAGTTTCAACTATTGCTAAAGGTAAACTTGTTCCTGTAACTAACCTTAATGAAGGAAAAATGATATATTGAACAAGTAGAAACAAAAAAATTAAAGAAAAAATCCAACCTTTAAAACTATCATCTTGCCAAAGAAGATACCAAAATTTATGAAATCCTTCTTTTATTTTATTATTATACTTTTTATCTACCTCTTTTTTTTTACTTTTCATTTTAATATCTTGTAATCTAAGTTTTTAATGCTTTTCATCTCCTCTTTTCCTATTTTTTTGTTATCTTCTCTTTTCTTATTTATTATTTCCTTTTTGTAATTTTTTAATTTTTGTTCTTAATATCTTTTTTGTTTTATATTTTAAATTATAGAAATATTTAAATAGTATACACAACCTGTATATACAGGTTAAATAAAAATTAAGGATATACAAATGGCAGATATTTTTGATAATACAATATTATGTAAAAAATGCGGCACAAAAATGGAAAAAAAGAATTTAGTAAAAGACAATTTTTCATTTAGGGCTTTAGTTTGTCCAAAATGTAATGAAACAATAATTCATCCTCTTGATGAGCAAGAATACAAGAAATATCTTGATTTAAAAAACAAAGAGTTTAAAGTTAAAATGAGACAAGTTGGGAATAGTTATACTGTTTCTATTCCAAAAGAGATAGTTTCTTTTATGAGCAATTTTATGAATGATTTTTCAGAACAAGAAGATGATATGGACAAAATGGTAAGATTATGTATCCAAGATTTAGGCAAGTTAAGTTTAAATTTTGAAGCTTTTGATAACCTTAATGAAAAAAATGCGAGAGTTGTAAAACAAAGAGAATACAAAGTTATAAAAAATAATCAACCTATAATTCACATTAAAGAATTTTCAGATTCTGCTAACCCAAAAAATAATAAAAAATATATTTTTAAGAAAAAATTAGAGGACAAAAATAATGATAGATAAAACAATTCAATTAAAAGTAGTAGAAGCAATGCAAGATGATGTTTATAAAGGAATTGCTAGAATTGATGCTGAAGTTATGAGAGAATTAGGAATAAAAAAAGGAGATATCATTTTAATAAAAGGCGGAAGAGAGACTGTTGCTATTGTAGATAGGGCATATCCTGCAGATATAGGAGAAAGAATAATAAGAATAGATGGTATTTTAAGAAAGAATTCCAAAAGTGGTATTGGTGATTTAGTCAGTGTTTCAAAAGCAGAAGTTAAAGAAGCTAAAAAAATAGTTATTGCTCCTGCTCAAAAAGATATTTTAGTTCAGGGTGATCCTGAGAGTTTGAAAAAAGGATTATTGGGAAGAGCTGTTCTTAAAGGAGATATTGTTGTTTTAGGGGGAGTTCAAAGAAGAAGAGATGTTATGTCTGAATTTGGGGATTTAAATGATATTTTTGGTGATTTGAACTCTTTATTTGGGGGATTAAGTGGATTTGAAGGATTAGGGAATTTAGGGGGTGGTGTAACTCAATTAAAATTTCTTATTGTTTCAACAACACCAAATCAGCCCGTAATTATCTCTGAAAATACAGAGGTTTCTCTTAATTCTAAAGCAGTAGATATTAGTGATGAAAAAATTCCTGAAATAACTTATGAAGATATTGGAGGATTAAGTGAAGAGATTAAAAAAATAAGAGAGTTGGTTGAAATCCCCATGAAACATCCTGAAATTTTTGAAAGACTGGGTATTGAACCTCCTAAAGGAATATTATTACATGGACCACCAGGAACAGGTAAAACCCTTTTAGCTAAAGCTGTTGCAAATGAGTCAGAAGCTAATTTTATTTTGCTTAATGGTCCTGAGATAATGTCAAAGTTTTATGGTGAAAGTGAAAAAAAGATTAGAGATATATTTGACGAAGCAGAAAAAACAGCTCCTGCAATTATTTTTATAGATGAAATTGATGCTATTGCTCCTAAAAGAGAAGATGTTCAAGGTGAAGTAGAAAGACGTGTTGTAAGTCAATTATTAACAATGATGGATGGTTTGAAATCAAGAGGGAAAGTTGTTGTTATTGGAGCTACAAATAGAATTAATGCTATTGATGAAGCTTTAAGAAGACCAGGAAGATTTGATAGAGAATTAGAAATTAGTGTTCCAAGTAAAGAAGGGAGATTACAAATTTTAAAAATACATACAAGAAACATGCCTTTTGATAAAGATGTTAATCTGGAAGAAATTGCCTCTTTAACTCATGGTTTTGTTGGAGCTGATTTACAGGCATTAACAAAAGAAACAGCAATGGTCGTTTTAAGAAGATTATTACCTCAAATGAATTTGGATAAAGAAGAAAAAATCTCCCAAGAGATTCTTGAACAACTTATAATCAAACAAGAAGATTTTTTTGATGCATTGAAAGTTGTTAGGCCTAGTGCAATGAGGGAAGTATTAGTTGAAACCCCAAATGTTGGTTGGAAAGATGTTGGAGGATTGAATAAAATTAAAGAAGAATTAAAAGAAGCTGTTGAATGGCCAATAAAAAATCCAGAAGTATTTAAGAGGATGGGGATAAAACCTTCAAAAGGAATTTTACTTTATGGACCACCAGGAACAGGTAAAACATTATTAGCTAAAGCTGTCGCCAAAGAATCAGAAGCTAATTTCATTCAAGTAAAAGGACCTTCCTTATTAAGTATGTGGGTAGGAAAATCAGAAGAAGGAATGAGAAAGGTTTTTGAAAGAGCAAGACAAGTTGCTCCTTGTATCATTTTCTTTGATGAAATTGATGCTTTAGCAAGTAAAAGAGGAATGGATCAAGGAACAAAAGTTACAGAAAGAGTATTAAATCAAATGCTTGCTGAGATGGATGGTTTAGAGGATTTAAAAGAAGTAATTGTTATAGGTGCAACAAATAGACCAGACATGTTAGATACTGCTTTATTAAGACCAGGAAGATTTGATAAAATTTTATTAGTAAATGCTCCTGAAGAAAAAGAAAGACTCTCCATTTTAAAGATTCATACTAAAAATATGCCTCTAGGAGAGAATGAAAGATTATTGGAAGAAAAAGAAAAAGAAGAATTCCTTAATGAAATTGCTAAACAAACAGAAGGTTATACTGGAGCAGATTTAGAAGCTGTTGTTAGAGAAGCAGCTTATTTTGCATTAAGAGAAAATATTAATTCAAACCTTGTTACAAAAAAGAACTTTGAACAAGCTTTAGAAAAAATTAAACCTAGTGTTACAAAATCTACAATAGAGGTTTATAAAAAAATAGAAGATACCTACTTAAAATCAGCAAAAGCAGCTTTGCCAACAGAAGGAACTTATTTAGGATAATTTTTATTGCTTTCTTCTTCTTTTTTATAATCCTTTGTATAATAAAGATAACTTCCAACAAATGCTCCTACTAAAGCTCCGATAAAGGTATATTTTTCATGAGACAAATCTAAGGTTTGAGGAGCATAAACCCAGTATGCTAAACTTCCTCCGACTGCAGCTCCAACACCTCCTGAAATTGTTTCAAATAATATCTTTTTGAGTTTTGATTCTTTTTTCATAAGATTAAGAAGAATGACTCTACTTTTTAAAGATTATTAAGTTGTTATGAAAACATTTCTTTTATTCTCTTTTTCATAAACTAAAATTGTATTCTCTGACTGGCTGACTTTTTGATGAGATTCTTCAATTAATTCAGGATAATTATATAAGTTTCCATTTTTTTCAAGTTGTTTTAGATAAAATAAAGATTTTACCCCAAATTTTTTTACAATCCATCTTGAGCAAAATGGTAAGGTTTTATATTCTTTTATTATATAATTTAAAATTTCTCTTGCATCATTACTCCTTATGTTCTTATCATCTTGTAAAATATATATTTCAGAGAGTTTGCCTTCGTAAATTTTTCCAATTCCTTTTGTAACAAAAGGTTCTATTGCGTATAAACCATTATTTAACTTTTCTTTATTATTATTCTTTATATTAAATATTGTTAAACCAGAATGCAATTCATATTCTTTTATTTCATGGCCTGTTAAATTCGTTATTGGTGAAAATCCAAAAGAATTTATTGTTTCTTGAATAATCTCTCCTATCTCTCCTAAACTTTTATTTTCTATAACAAATTTTGTTGCATTATTTAATGCTTCTTGACTCGCTTTTATCAACTTTTTATTTTCTTCATCATCTTCTAAATCAATAGAAAAAGCAGAATCAGCAATAAAACCATCAACTTGAACACCTAAATCTACTTTTAATAAGCCATAAGCTTTTGTTTCATCATTATAACTAGGAGTGTAATGTGCTGCTATCTCGTTTATAGAAAGATTTGTTGGGAATGCAGGTTTTCCTCCTAATTTTATTATTTTATCTTCAATCTTTTCAGCTATTTCTAATAATGAAATATCTTTTTTTATGAAAGATTTAGCATATTCTTTAACTTGTTTTTCAATTTCTCCTGCTCTCAAAATTTTTTCAATTTCTTCTTGTTTCATTTTCTTCAAATTTAGTTTCTTTAAACTTTAATCTTCTTGATTTAGGAACAAAATTAGTTATCCTGTTTTCAGAAGCTTTTCCTGTCCCTAAAAAATCATCTTTAAACTTCATTATAAAAAATCCTTTTTCTTTTATATTCCCTTGTATTTCATAACCATACATCCATTGTTCTGCCTGTTTTTCATCCATCTCAAAAATATTTTTTGTTATTTTATCTTTAATAAATTCTGTTCCTTCAATGCTCAATCTTATTCCATCACCTTGTTCTTTTGCAAAATACATTCCAATTCCTTCTATTCTAGAATATTCTCCTATTTTTTCAATTTCTTCTTCAGAAATATCACCTGAAAACAAAATGATTCTCTCTTTTCCTAATTTCCCTATTTTTATTTCTTTAGGAAAATCTTTTATTCCAAACTGTTCATTTAATTTTTTTAGAAAATTTTCTCTTTCTTTACTATCAAAAAATTTTATTGGTATCATTTTATTTTTTCTTTTATTCTTATAAATTATTTTTTCTTAATTTAGCTAAAAAAAATCCTTCTGTATCTGATATATGAGGATAAACTCTTTTTGCTAATTTTACTCTTGAATCATATTTTTTATCTTTCCATTCTGTTATTCCATCTTTTGATTTTATGGGAAGATTTATTTCTTCTATCTCAACATCAAAATTTTTTAAAGCAAAATCAACTATCTCTTCATCTTCTTCAGGTGCATGAGTACATGTACTATAAACTAAAATTCCATTAGGTTTTAATGCACTTATTGCAGATTCTATTAATAATTTTTGTAATTTTGAAAGAAATTCAATTGTTTTTATATTCCACATCTCTAATGTTCTTGGAGTGCTTCTTATTGTCCCTTCTCCTGAACATGGTGCATCAAGCAATATTTTATCAAAAAGAAAATTATTCTTATTAAATTTTTTAGATATAGCAATTCCATCTCTTCTTGTTAAAATACAATTCATGACACCGCATCTTTCAAGATTTCCTGCAAGTATTTTCATTCTACCAAAACTCACTTCATTTGCTATTAATAATCCTTTATTGTTCATCATTGCTGCTATCTGTGTAGTTTTACTTCCTGGAGAAGCGCATAAATCTAAAACTCTTTCATTTTCTTTTGGTTCTAATACTAAAGGGGGAAGCATACTTGCTATTTCTTGAACATAATAATATCCTAATAAATGCTCTATTGATCTTCCAATTTCTCCTGGGTTTAACTCATTCTTTATAATCATTACTTCTTTATAACTCTCAAAGGGCTGTTCTATTACCCATCCTTTTTTTTCAAGCCTTTTTCTTAATTCTTTTGGAGAAATTTTTAGTGTATTGCACCTTATTGAATTTAAAATAGGAATTTTTAATACTTCTAAGTATTTTTCAAAATCTTCTTTCAATAATTCTTTCATTCTCTCCAAAAACAAAGGTTTTGGTTCATAATTCTGTTTGGTCATATCTTAATAGAAAACTCTCTGTTTTAATATCTTTGGCTTTAAAAGAAGTTTTAAATTTTATTTTTATTGATAATCTTTCATATACTTTTTATAACCTATTCCTAAATTTGAATAAAGATAATTTCTAAAAGATCTAAAAACTTTGTAAACCCCTGTTTTTTTAAAATCTCCACCTAATTCTTTAAATCTTTCATAAAACTTTGCATAGTCAATATGTTTTTTTCTTGGTTTTTCTTCTCTTAAATTTACCTTTTCTTTTTTAACATCATCTTCTAAACCTTCAATCATATTTATTATGATATCCTCTAATTTATATTTTTTTCTATACTTCTTTCTGAATTTTTTCTTTTTTTGACTTTTATTTTTTATTTCTTTACTTGTCTGTTTTTTATTCTTTAAAAATCACTCAAAGTTTTTTGTTTTTTTTGTTCAATTAATTCATAAACATTCACATTAAAAACTTGTAAAATATTCTCGACAGCAGGAAGAATTTGATGCTTTAAATAATAATCTATCTCATATTCTCCTTCTTCATCAGGGAGTTTTACTTTTTCTCTTATTAAACTTTTTTTTCCTTGATTTTCAGCAATATAATATTGAACTAAAGAATCTTGAGATAAAGGTATTTTTCTTTCAATCATTTTTTTAGCAGCAATTACATGAGGAGTTATTGCTTTATATTCATCTAATGATTTTTTTATCTGTGTTTTTATTATTAAATCTTTTAATTCCACTTTTCTTGATTTTAATTTTTTAATTATACCTTTAAGATATTCCAATGCCTTTTCTTCATTTCCCTCTTTTAAAATCATTTTTAAAATCTCGTTTTGTGTTTCTCTTGCTAATCTACACCAATCTCTTCTTACTGTTTCAAATCCTCTTATTTTAAGTTTATCTTGATGATTAATTAAAGCATATTTCTTTTTTGCTCCAAACTCCCCTGTCCTTTTTGTTACCCAAATCCCTCTCTTATAAAAATCTTCTAAATCTAATTCCATTATTCCAGGAAGTTCTGAATTTATCTCCTCTAAGAATTTCTTTGTTTCTTCTTTTGTTTTTTTATTTAATAAAAAGGAAATTGAATCTGTGTCTCCATAAATAACTTTATATCCTTTTTGGTTTATTTTGTCTATTATTTTTTTTATCCATTCTCTACTTATTGCTGTTGTTGCTTCTGAAGCTTCTTTACAATAGTATCTTGCACCAAAAAATCCTTGATATCCATAAGAAGCATTTGCTAATAATTTAAATGCATTACTTCTTGCTTTTTTTAATGAGTTGAAATCTTTTGAAAGTTCTTTTTTATACTGTTTTCTTTTTTCAATTATCTCTTTTAACATCATTGGAAAAAATCCTATTTTTTTTGAAAAATAATATCTTTTATCTTCAATATCTACTTCTAAACAATCATCTTCTTTTTTTTCTAAATAGGTTGATTTTGAAAGATTAAATGTCACAATTATACTTGGCCAATAACTCGTAAAATCAAACATAGCTAAATCTTCATATAAACCAGGAGAAGGTTGAAAGACAAAAGCCCCTTCATATCTTTCTCTGTTCCTTCTTTCATTTATTTCATCATAGGTTGGTCTTTTTTCAGGAATTTCATTAAATCTATTTAAATTATGAATTATATAATCTTCAACATTAGAAGACATTCCATTTCTTGATACACTAAATATTGGTTCTTGCATTATCCTTGTAAATTCTAATAAATCAGGCCACATCTTATTAAATAATCTAAATGTTAAAAGAGAATCTTGCAAATTATACTCAAAATATTTATCCCATTCTTCTTTATTCAATTTTGAAGAGTGTTTAAATTCAAAATCTTTTTTTGATTCACCTAAAAATTCATTTGCAACTTCATTTAGAGATAGAGTTTCTGATTGCATATATTGAGAATAAGCTGTTTGTATAAATCTTAACAAATCAATATGGACAATTCCATCAATTTTCCCTGTAAGCATTGAACCTCTTGAAAAAGTTGGTTGGCTATTATCTATTCCTAAATTTAATTTAATTTTATTTTTTTCAGCTCTAGCTTTTAGATAAGGAAGATCAAATCCATCTGAAAAATATCCCACTAAAAAGTCAGGAGATAATTTTTTTATATATTCTACAAACTTTTCTATTAATTCAGATTCGTCTTTTACTTTTTCAACAAATTCTAAACTGCTATCTTTTTTCCATGAAATAACCTTTTTGAAATTATCTGAAATAAGAGAAATCATTAAAATTTCCCCTTTTCCTATTTTGAATTCTTCTGTTTCTATATCAAAAGCAAGAACTTTCGGTTTAAAATCAAAAGCTTTTGTTTCTTTTATTGAATTTACTTTAATACAAAAATCTACATCTAAACTAGAATCTATACTATTAAATTCTTGGCTGTTATTTAATAATTCTCCTTCAACTTCATAAAAATTTAATGGAACAATATTTTTTTCAATAATATAATGTGTTACAAAACCTAAATCATAACCTCTTCTTTTTTTAATTTCAGGCATATCTAATTTATCTGCTAAGTCATGCAAATCTTTATAGTTTGATGAATAAATCTTTAAGGCTTTTACTTCCTTCCCTAAAAAATTCTTGTTTAAAAATTCAACTTTTTCAATTTTTGATTTTCTTCCTTTAACATCAAGTTTTATTTTTTGTATTTTTGAAATTAATTTTTTTATCTTATTCTCTGAAGAATCTTCTTTTAAAATAGCCCAAAAATAAATATCGCATGTATCAATTAAACAAACTCTTCTTCCTTTTTCATCTCTTCCAATAATTTTAATATAATTTCTTCCATTAAAATCAAAATAACTATAATCTATTGGTGTAAATAGAGTTTTCATATTATAATCTTATACTTGAATTTATATTCTTAAAGTATATTCTTAACAAATATCTTAACTATTTAATCCTTTTTTAAATGATTTTGAAAATTAGATTATAATTCATTAATCTTTTAAACCATTTAATTCTTAAAGGGAAGTATAATTGTAAAATCTATTAAACATAAGATTTAAATACAAATTGATTTTGATATAAATAAATGAAATCAAAAACACCATTTATTTGGGCATTAATTGGGTTAATTGTGGGATTTTTTACTTCTTTAAATGGGATAGTTCAGTATCTTATGTTTAAATCTTCTAATCAAGGATTTTTTAATGAGATTTCTAACTCTCTTAAGATCAATTTTGAAGCTATAATGACTTGGAAATTAATTTCATCAATTCTTGGTTTAGTTCTCAGTGTATTATTAATATTTTATGTGATAAAACTTTCAAAAACTCCAACAAAAAAAGAGTATATTGTAACAACTGTTTTAGGGGGTTTAGGGACCTTCTTGGGAATTGGTTTAGGGGGTATTCTTGTCCTTGTTGGTGGAATTATGGGTATTGTAAATTTGAATAAACAAGAATCAGTTTCTAATTAATTTTTTAATCAAATAAGTTTATAAACAAACATATTTATTCATTTTTTATGAAAAAGATTAAAAAAGATTTACAAGAACAGATTAATCTTGCCGAACTATATGATAAATTATACTCTGAAGCCAACAAAGATTATGATTTATCTAAATTAATTGTTATTCCAACAGGAGATCTTGACGCTGATATCAAAAGAACAGAAAAAGCTATGGATTATTATCTAAACTTTATACAAGATAATAACAAAAAACCAAAAATTATGGTTGTTGGGAATATACAAAGAGATAAAAATGGTGGTTTGATTAAAAACTCTCAACAATATAACATTTATAAAAATCTTAGAATTAATTATGGTTTAAGACCAATGGATTTAAGAATTGAAGGAAATTCTAACAACACTTTGGAAAATATGCTTTATCTACTTGATAAAATTAGAAATTCTCAAGTAAAAAGTATTTTTATTTCTACAAATCCTTCTCATTATGAAAGATTTAAACTTTTTGAAAAAGAAGCAAAAAAAGAAGGGATAATGAAAGAAGATGTTGAAATCTATCATATTCCTACTGAAAATAAAGAACCACTCTTAAAAAAGATAAAAGGAGAAATAGCTTATCTGCAAGATTACTTTATTTTAAAGTTTACAGGATCTTTAAACAAAGCAAGAGGATTTAAACATAAAAAAGTAAAAAATTTACCATATTCCCCTTAAAATATATTAAAAAATAAAATCTTATTTAACTAAATAACGACATAACAGTATAATCACATAAGATTTAAATACTACTATTCAGTAATAATAATATGGGAAAAAGGACATATAATTCAGACATACAAAGATATCTCAATTTGAAAAATGGGAGTTTATCCAGAGGTAATGCTCTTGGTTATTTTAAAGCAATAAATTATTTAGGTATCCCTGAAGAACAAATTGAAGATCTTGATTTATATAAACTAGGGAAGATGGAATATGAGATGGAAATACAGGAAATTGAAAAATCAAAAAAAATGAGTTCTCTTGAAAAATCATTAAGTTTAAATGTTGATACTAATAGATTTGACAAACCTTACAAAAAAGAAAGAGATTTAAAATTTTACCAATGGGGCCATGAGATTTATCAAAGAGATGATAAAAGAGCCACAGATGAAAAGAGAAGATTATTATCTGAATATTATCCTAATAGATTTGGGCCTAATGGAAAAACTCCTTCTTATGACTTATCTCATAGGGTGGTAAATAAAATTTTTGATTCTATAATCAAGAATACTAAAAAAAGATATAATCTTAATTAATTTGTTAAATAAATAACTATTTATATTTCTTTATCTTATATTTATTATGGGACTAAACATAA
>JAAZNJ010000055.1 GCA_012798335.1 Candidatus Woesearchaeota archaeon
CTTTATGATGACAACAAAATGAAATTATTCAATAGTACTAAATGTTAGTAACAGGTAGTAACATAAATTTTTTATATAATTCCTTTATTAATTAAAGAATCATACTTATTCACTATTCTTAATTATTTCTTTTTGAATCTTCAATCCTAAAATAGAATCTTCTAAAGGGTAAGGACTTTCATTAATTATTGTTATCTCTTTTTCTGTTTTTAATAATTCTTTTATTAAAAATTCTAATTTATCTTTTTCAGTTTTTTTATGTTTTCTTTCTCCCTTTTCATTATATTCTATACCTGAGAAGTGTATATGTAATTCTTTTTTATCTTTAAATAAGTTTAATGTATAGTCAATTTTATCTTCTTTATACCTTGCTAAGATATGTGCAAAATCTAAGCAGAATTCACAATTTGTTTCATCAACAAGTTTTTTTATTTCTTCAATGCTTCCAAAAACATTAATTTTTCCCATTGTTTCAGGTGCTAATTTAGGTGTGTATTTATTCTTTTTAATTTCCCCTTGAATTTCTATAATCTGTTTTTTAATGTTTTCATATGCTTTTTCTTTTTCCATTTTTTCCATAATAACCAGGATGAAAGACAACTCTATAAGCATTAAGAAAACTTCCAATTTTACAACATTCTAAAATTCTTTCTTTGCTTCTTTTTATTTTTTCTTTATCCTCAGAATTAAGATTTATCCAGTAAGGAGCATGAATACTCAGTTTAATGCCCAATTCTTTTGCCTTTTTACCAATTATGATTGCTTCTCTTTCTTTTATATAAACACCATAAGTAAAATCAATTTCACATGCTTTTAATCCTAATTTACTATAGCTTTCTAGATTTGATATTGCACTTTTAACAGGTCCTAATCCTGAAGGCCCAAATGAAATTTCCATCTTCTTTAAAATAATATCAGGTTTAAAGAACTTTTTATTACATGATTAATTTAACCAATAAATATAAAAACTTTTTAAAATTTAAAAAATGATGATTAAATCTGAAAGGATACTTTTAAGAAATACTCTTGGAGGAAAATTAGAAGTTTTTATTCCTTTAAATCCAAACGAAGTAACAATGTACACTTGTGGGCCAACAGTTTATGCCAGGGCTCATATAGGGAATATGAGGGCTTATATTTTTGCAGATATTTTAAGAAGAACTTTAGAGTATGCTGGCTATAAGGTTAAACAAGTAATGAATATTACAGACGTTGGTCATTTGACAAGTGATGCAGATGAAGGAGAAGACAAGTTGCAGAAGTCAGCAAAAGAACAAAGAACAACTGCTTGGGAAATTTCTAAGAAGTACACAGAATTATTTTTAAAAGATATTTCTAATTTGAATATACAAAGACCTTCAATCTTATGTAAAGCTACAGATCATATTCAAGAACAGATAGAGCTTGTTAAAATATTAGAACAAAAAGGCTTTACCTATATAACTTCTGATGGAGTATATTATGATACCTCTAAATTCCCCAAATATGGGGAATTAGCAAAATTAAACATTGATGGATTAAAAGCAGGATACCGGATTGATATGGGAGAAAAAAGGAATAAGACAGACTTTGCACTTTGGAAATTTTCAAAGCCTAATGAAAAAAGAGATATGGAATGGAATTCTCCTTGGGGCAGAGGTTTCCCTGGTTGGCATATAGAATGTTCTGCTATGTCAATGAAATATTTAGGGGAAACTTTTGATGTACATACTGGTGGAATTGATCATATACCAGTTCATCATACAAATGAAATTGCACAGAGTGAAGCAGCTACTGGAAAAAAATTTGTAAATTATTGGCTTCATTCTAATTTTTTAGTTATAAGTAAGAATGAGAAGATGAGCAAATCATTGGGAAATATTGTGGATTTAGACACGTTAATAAATGAAGGATATGATCCGTTGGCTTATCGTTATTTATGTTTAAATACTCATTATAGAAAACAATTAATTTATGGAAAATCCTTTTTAGATTCAGCTTCTAATTCATATAACCTCTTAAAGGATAAAATAAAAGAATTAGATAAATCAGCAAAACAAGTAGAAAATCTTGAGAAATTAGGAGATAAATTTAAAATATATCTGAAAAATTTTAAATCAGCAGTTTTTAATGATCTTAATACTCCTAGGGGAATTGCAGTAATGTGGGGGGTTTTAAAAGATAAAGAACTTACTTCTGAAGAAAAGTATTATTTAATTTGTGATTTTGATAAAATATTTGCATTAAACCTCTCTAAGATTCGTTATGAAAATAATATCCCTCAAGATATAAAAGAACTCGCTTTAAGAAGAGAAAAATTTAGAAAAAATAAACAATGGGTAGAAGCAGATAAATTAAGAGAAGAAATTATATCTAAAGGTTATTCTATAAAAGATACCTCTAATGGGTATGTGATTGAAAAAATTTAATTTTTTCTTATTCTTCTGGAGATAACTTTAATTTTTTTATTAAACTCTCTAAGATCTTTTTTATTCAATAAAAAATTTTTAAAGAAGTTTATCAGTTCATTCATATTTTTTACAGAATTAATTTTTTTTAACTTTAAATTTTTATTTTTTATATTTTTACTTAACTCTGGAAAAAAAGAGGCAAATAACCCCGAAGAGTTCAGCATTCTTATAAAAAAATATTTATCTTTTGCACGTAAAATACTTTCTAAAATTCCAAAATAAGAATGTTCTCTTGCATATTCCCCTTGGAAGGAGTCTTCAGACTTCCAATTAGATATTAGTATGCTCAGCTTTTGAGTTAATTGGAATAACTCTTTATTATTACTAATGTCTAGATTAAATCTAGCGCAGAGTTTTGAAAATCTAGATGCAAGTATTAATGGATTTTCCTCTTCGGGTAAAATGATTAGCTTTAATTCTCTTTTTTTTATAGATTTAATAGATTCATAAGGGTCATAAAGTTTACCAGAAGGGAATTCCCAAAATATTGATTCCCAATTAAAATGCCCTAAATAATTCAGATTTTTTAAAATTGCAATATCTAAGGTAATATCTTTTTTTTCTGCTATGATCTGGAATACTTTTTTAAATTTAAGAAAATAGGGTCTAGCTTTGATTATTCTAAATTTATGTTTTGATAATATCCTTTTAATCTGAAGAAATTTTTTTTCTCCTCCAATAATTGCTAAATCATAATCATTACATTTAAAATCAATCCCTAAATTTTTTGCAACATTTAAATAAGTAACGCTCCCTCCTAAGAAAAATTTCTTTATACCGCTCTCTTTGGAGATTTTTTTTAAAAGGGTTATATTTACTTTAAAATTTTCTTCTTTCATATTCATACTGTTTAAATTTTCTTTTCAATTTTAAAATCTCACTACGAATAACTTTTTTATTAGTATGAGGGGAAACTATACAATATTTTAATCCTGAAAGAGAATTTCCATTTTTGGTTTTATAAAAAGAATTTGAAAAAGAACATCCTAATGGCTCATGTTGATTACACCACTCATAAAATGATTTAAGTGTTTTATTTAATTTATTTAAGAGGTCTTCATCAGATTCTAGAATTTTTTTTAAATTATTAAATGTTCTCTTTTTATTCCCAAAAATATCTTTTTTGGCTAATACAATCATAGTGTTAAAACCCAGTGCATTATCATTTGCGGAAATAAAAGGAGTATTTTTTGAGACATTATTTCTTAAATAAATTGTTGATTCCATTTGTTTTGCAAGTAAACTTCTAAAACCATTTTTTCCAATTGTTAAAAGTGAACCTAATGTTGCTAACGCCGGTGCAGCGGATCTAGAAGTTTCTAAAGTTATATCGGAAGGATCATCACTCGCCCAATATCCCCCAAGATGATGGGTATTGCATATACCTCTAAATTTTTTAGAAAGTAAAATTAGGTCTTTTGCATTATTAGATATAAACATCCCTGCAGGAGTAGGTGCTCCTCCGATTCCTTTATGAAAATCAACTCCCCAAGAATCTGCAAGTCTAATTTGAGACACTCTTCTCATTTGTTTAATTATCAAGGATAATACCTCTTTTTTAATTTTTAATCTGTTTTTTTGGAAATCATAATCTTTAAACATTAACCAGACCCACCCGATAACAGAATCAACATGGATATGAGGGGTATACCCAAGATGGTATTTTTTTATTAATTTTTTTCTTAGTTTTATAAAACCCTTTATATCATCAACTGCAAAATTATAAAAGGGTCCCCCATTTAATATAAAACCTGCAATAATATTTCCTTGCTGAATTTTTTTTTCAAATTTCTTTTCTGCATCTTTAATTATTGATCTACCTTCTTTATCAGATTTTATCACAATCAATCTATCTGTCCCTATCCCTAACCAATCTGCAACAGTTCTGTGAGAGAAATGAGAATCTTCTGTGATTAGCATACAAACCTTTTTTGGAATTCCTGTTTTACCAATCTTTGGGAATACTTTGTTTAATGCAATTTTCATTGCATATAAATTGGATGCAGTCCCCCCAAAAGAAAATATCCCTCTTACCTTACTTGTGTTTTTTCCAATTAAATTGGCCATCATGTTAGAAATTACCTTTTCAGCTAAAAGACAATCTCCAGAGAAATCGCTGTTTATATTATGAACATTATATTCCTGTGCTAATCCGGCCAAAGCAACAGAGGTTACATTTGTTGGAGAGCAAATATTATACTGATTTTTACGGTTTCTCCAATTAGGAACATTATTAAAAAAAAATTTAACTATATCTTTTATTACTTTTTTAGAATTCATCCCCTCTTCAGGGATTTCCTTTAATTCTTTAAATAATAAATCTTTTTTATTAGTTACTTGTTTTTTGATACAAATCTTAAAATTTCTGTTATCCGATATTTTTTTTAATTCTCTTAGACCAAATTTGAAAAGATTTGCAGATTTAATATTTCCAATATCTTCTGGAAATAAACCACTAAATTTTTTCATTTATGAGATAAAATATATAATCTTTATTAAACTTTTTATTTTATTAAAATATTATAAGCATTAAGAAAACTTCCAATTTTACAACATTCTAAAATTCTTTCTTTGCTTCTTTTTATCTTTTCTTTATCTTCAGAATTAAGATTTATCCAATAAGGGGCATGAATACTCAATTTAATGCCCAATTCTTTTGCTTTTTTACCAATTATAATTGCTTCTCCTTCTTTTATATAGACACCATAGGTAAAATCAATTTCACATGCTTTTAATCCTAATTTACTATAACTTTCTAGATTTGATATTGCACTTTTAACAGGCCCTAACCCTGAAGGCCCAAATGAAATTCCCATCTTCTTTAAAATAATATCAGGTTTAAAGAACTTTTTATCCACAAGATTTTTATAATTGATGTATTAAAATATACTATGCTGAATTGGGAAGATTTTGAGAAAATAGAAATGAGAACAGGAACAATAATAGAAGTTAAAGATTTTCCAAAAGCTAAAAATCCTGCTTACCAATTAAAAATAGATTTTGGTAAGGAAATAGGAATAAAAAGTTCAAGTGCCCAAATTACTAAGTTATATAAGAAAGAAGATTTAATCGGAAAACAAATAATCGCTGTTGTAAATTTTCCTAAAAAACAAATTGCAGATTTTATTTCAGAATGCCTTGTTCTAGGGGTTATCTTGGAAGATAAGGGGGTTGTATTATTAACTACAGATAAAAAAACAGAAAATGGAAAAAGAATTGCTTAAATAATTTTAACTTACTCTAATCTTTATTACTAGTATTTTATTATAAACTTAATAATTTTATCTTTGCTTCTGTTGAAGAAAAACTTCTTGCAGCAATTACTTTTACGTTTCTTTCTTCACATGCAGTTGTTATTGGGATTGTAGCTGTCCCGTCTATAATCACAATAGATGGTTTTTCTTTCATCCTATTAATAGTTATAGATAATGTTTTTGCAGAAACTTCTTTAATTTTGTTTAATGATTCA
>JAAZNJ010000056.1 GCA_012798335.1 Candidatus Woesearchaeota archaeon
GATGTCTAATGTTGCAAGTAAGGGTTTAGGAGGAGAATATTATTTAAAGAATCATACAATGATTACATATTACACTTCTTTTAATACAACTAATGAAACAGGAACAGAATTTGCAGACGGTGGCTATTTTAATACTTATGTAAGATGCCAAGATAAAAAAGGGAATACAGATAGTACCTCTTTTGTCTTTAAATATTGTGTTCAAACAAAACCTGATAGAGATGCTCCTGCAATTGTTGAAGAGTTTTTAGATCCATTGAATAATTTCCCTATTGCAAAAGACCAAACTTCAAGAAATGTTAGTGTTTATGTTAATAAACCTTCAAGTTGCAAATGGAGTAAAGAAGACAAAGATGCTTCTTTAATGGAAAATGATATGATTTGTGATTATACAAATCCTCTTGCTATCAGAGGGAAAATTGTATTTAAATGCACAGCAGAGTTAACAGGATTACAAAATGAGATTTTAAATACTTTTTATTTCAATTGCAAAAGTTATCCTGGAAAAGAAGAAAAAGATAGATTCTCTATGACAAAGAATTATGAATATAAACTCCAAGGAACAAGAGAATTAGTTATACAAGATGCTTCTCCTTTGAATGGAACAACTATAAAAGGGAATACAATAAACATAAATGTGACTTTAAGAGCAACAACAATTTTAGGTTATGAAAACGGAAAAGCTGTTTGTTTTTATAAAGAGAGTTCAAAACCAGAAACAAGTTATATTCCTTTCTTAAATACTGAAGGAACAACACACTCTCAAGTTATATGGTTATCAAATGGAAGTTACAATTATGATATAAGATGTATGGACTTAGCTGGAAATTATGATGAAAAAACAATTGCATTTAATGTAGAATCAGATACTTCTAGTCCAATAGTTATAAGGATGTATAATGAAGATAGAAAACTAAAGATAACAACAAATGAACAAGCTTCTTGTAGTTATAGTATTACAGATTGTAATTATAATATGGAAGAAGGAAATCCTTTAACAACAACCAATGGCAAAGAACATTATCTTGATTATTCTTCAACAGGAAATCAAAATACTTACTACATTAAATGTAAAGACAATTATGGAAATAAGCCTTCTGCTTCTCAATGCAGTATTATTGTAAAGCCAATAGAATTATAATTTTAATTCAAGAAATTAATAATTTCTTTATAGATTTCATCTTCCTTTTTTGAAGCATCTATTTCTAATGAAGAAATATTTTTATTTTTTTTAAGATATTCAAGAGCAGGAAGAGTATTATTATAAAAAATAGATAATCTCCTTTTATGATATAAAGAGAAATATTTTAATTTAAAGTTAGAAGAAAAATTTTGAATAAATTCCCATCTTTTTATTAATTCTTTTTCAGATAAATTAAGTATTATAAGCTTATTTATAAGATTATTTCTTAGAAGAAAATTTGCATCTTTCAAATCAAAAAGTAAGTTATCTAAAATGTAATATCTGTTATAAGGATTAATTGGGTAGATAGTTGAATTAACCGAAATGCTCTCTCTATAGTCTTCATTTAAAATTCTTTTCAAAGAAGTCTTAAACTCTTTTGGAAGAGTTTCATAAAAAGTAAATGAAGAATTGTTGTTTGTTGATTTATGGTTTATTTTATGATTTAATAAAAGAGATTCTATGTTTATTAATTTTGAATGTTCTAACTTTGAATCAAGTTTATTTGCTTGTGTTGTTTTTCCACTTAAAGGAATTCCTGAAATTAATATTTTTTCCATAAGCGAATTAGAATAAATCTCTATATAAAAAGATTATTGTTCTAAAAATAAGATTTATAAGTTTAATTTGTCTTCTTATAAGATGAAAATTAATAAAAGAGGGCAATTAGAAATTTCTTTTGGTATGATATTTTCAATAATCTTAATAATTGTTTTTATTTCTTTTGGAATTTATGGTGTTACAAAACTTATAAACTTGCAAAATGAAGCAATGATAAACAAAGCCTTAAATGATCTTCAAGAAGATGTAAATAATATTTGGAAAAACCAGATTTATTCTTCTGAAAATTATAGCTATTCTTTTCCTTCAAATGTAGACAAAGTTTGTTTTAAAGATGAAAGAGAAGGAAATTTGTTTTTATACTCAAAAAAGAGTAATATTGAATTAAAAAGTAAAAGAATAGAGAATATAAATTTATTAAGGATGTTAAATGGACAGGGGGAGAAATGCTTTTTAAGAGATAAAGGGAAATTTGTTTTTACTATTGAAAAAAAAGAAGGGGATAATTTAGTTACAATAAGTTAAAATGTCAAAAAATTCAAAAGGTTTTCTTGAAATGCCATTTAGTTGGCTTTTTGCAATAATTACTGGAATTTTTATTTTATTTTTTGCTTTTTATTTTGGGAGTAGTTTATTAAAAACAGGGAATCAAGAAACTAGTGCTAAATCTGCTAAACAGATACAAGGGTTTTTGAATAGTATTGAAAATGGGTTAGAAAGCTCTCAAACTTCTTCTATTTCAATGCCTAGTGATACAAGAATAAAGAATATATGTGAGAATACAGGAGTTTTAGGGAAAGAGAAGATAAGTGTAGAACAAAAGACATTTGGAAAATGGAGTGAAAGTGATGTTAAAATTTCAGCAAATAATAAATATCTTTTTTCAAATAGACAGATTGAAGCAAAAAATCTTAATATATTTTCAAAACCATTAAAATTTTCTTTTAGTGTTGGAAGTTTAATTTATATTATTCCAAAAGATAAAGAATATTGTTTTATCAATGCTCCTTCTAATTTGAAAGGAGAGATAAATGAGTTAGGGTTATCTAATTTAAAAATAGGAGATTGTAATGGCACAAAAGTCTGTTTTAATAGAGGAAACTGCGATATTATAGTTGATTACTCTTCAAATAGCATAAGAAAAGGAAATGAAACTTTTTATTTTGCTTTAGATCCTGATGATTCTTTGTTTTATGCTGCTCTTTTCTCTGATAAAGGTGTTTATGAATGTCAATTAAAAAGAGTCATAGAAAGAGCAAAGATTTTAACTAAGATTTATTTAGAAAAACAAGAGTTATTGAAAAATTATTGTGAAGATTATATAACTAATGATTTAACAAATATGTATAATATTCTTGATTCTTATAATGATTCTAGAAATTTAAATGATATAATTTTAACAGCTCAAGAATTAGATAATTCAAATAAATTTGCTGATTGTAGACTTTGGTAAAATGAAAAAAGCACAGATTAAAATACAACAAATGATGGTTATGTTAATCGGAGTTTTCATACTCTTTTCTTTAGTTATATTGTTTTTTGGTTCTATATTCTTTTCAAGAATAAAATCTGATGCAAAAGAGTTAGAAGAACAGAGTTCTTTGATGCTTAGCTCAAAATTAGCTAATTCCCCTGAATTTTCTTGCGGGAATTCTTTTGATAGTTCTTATGATAATTGCGTTGATTTTGATAAAGTTTTTATTTTAACAAAGAATATAGGTAATTATTCTGATTTTTATGATGTTGCAAGCATAAGAATAGAAAAGGTTTATCCTAAGGAAAATAATCTAACTTGTAATGATGGAAATTATCCTGATTGCTCTAATCTTGTTATTTTGAATAAGAATGTTAAAAAATCTAGTGAGGTATCTAATTTTGTCTTATTATGCAAAAAAGAAGAAGAAAATAAATGTTGGCTTGCAAGACTTATTGTAAGCCCTTTGATTAAAGAATAAAATGTCAAATAAAAAAGCACAAGAAGAAATGATTGGTTTTGGTGTAATTTTAGTTATAATTGGA
>JAAZNJ010000057.1 GCA_012798335.1 Candidatus Woesearchaeota archaeon
TGAAAAATTTCATGGTTTACAGAACGATGAAGAAAGATTAAGAAAAAGATATCTTGAAATTATAATGAATCCTGAAATTAAAGAACTTTTTATTAGAAAGTCTAAATTTTGGCAGTCAATGAGAAATTTTCTTTTATCAAAGGGATTTATGGAAGTAGAAACCCCTGCAATAGAAAGCACACCTGGTGGAGCAGAAGCAAAACCTTTTATAACTCATCATAATGCATTAAATTTAAATGTTTATCTAAGAATTTCCCCTGAACTTTGGCTTAAAAGGTTGATGGTTGCAGGTTATCCTAAAGTTTTTGAGATTGGGAGAATTTTTAGAAATGAAGGAATGGATGCTGAACATTTACAAGATTATACACAAATGGAATTTTATTGGGCTTACGCAGATTATAATGATGGTATGAAGTTAGTTGAAGAAATGTATAGGTATATTGCACAAGAAGTTTATGGAAAATTAAAATTTAAGATAAAAGATTTTGAGATAGATTTAGGAAAAAAATGGGAAACATATGATTTTGTTGAGATCATTAAAAAAACAACAAATATAGACATATTAAACACAAATCTTGAAGAAGTAAAGAAAAAATTAAAAGAATTAAATATTGAATATGAAAAAAAAGGTTTTAATTTAACAAGAGGTATAGACAATCTTTGGAAATATTGTAGAAAAAAAATTGGAGGGCCTGGATTTTTAATAAATGTTCCTGTTTCTATGGAACCTTTAGCAAAACGTTCTGAAAAAAATCCGAATATTGTTGAAAGATATCAAATCCTAATTGCAGGAAGCGAGGTTGGAAAAGGATTTAGCGAGTTAAATGATCCTATAGATCAAATGGGTAGATTTGAAGAACAAGCAAAATTAAGAGCAGAAGGAGATGAAGAAGCACAAATGACAGATTATGATTTTGTGGAAGCATTAAAATATGGAATGCCCCCTACAACAGGTTTTGGAATCTCAGAGAGATTATTTGCATTTTTAGAAGACAAACCAATAAGAGAATGTGTTATATTCCCCTTAATGAGACCAAATGAGATAAAAAAATAAAAAATGAAAATCCTTCCTATTTCTAAAGAAAAAGCGATTGAATTATTAAAGAGTTATAATCAAGAACAATCAGATATGAATCATTATTTAGAAAGTGCAGCAGTAATGAAACAAATTGCTAAAGAAATAGGGGAAGATGAAGAATATTATGAAATGCTTGGATTATTACACGATGTTGATTGGAGTTTAACAAAAAATGATTCAAAAAATCATCTTACTCTTGCTCCTGAAATTTTAAGAAAAAATGGTTTTGATGAAGAATTCATAAACATTATAGTTTCTCATGGGTATGGATATGATTGTGCTGGTTTAAAAGATAAAAAAAGAGAAAAGAAAATAGAATTTATCTTGGCTGCAAGTGAAACAATAACTGGATTAATTCATGCTTATGCTTTAATGAGAGGAAAAAAGATTTCAGATATGGAAGTTTCTGGATTAAAGAAAAAATTTAAAGATAAGGCTTTTGCAGCAGGATGTAACAGGGAGATTATTTCGGAGATAGAAAAAGCAGGAATAAGTCTTGATAACTTTTTTAGAATAGCAATAGAAGGGATTAAAAATATAAAAGAACAAGTTGGGTTAGAGTAATAATGTAATAAAGATATTATAATAAAATGGGATTAATAATTAAAAACAATATAAGAAAAAGAATAAAAGAATTAGATAAAGAGAATTCTATTTCAAGTGTAGCAGATGAGGTTGAACTTGCATTAGAAAAAAAAGTTGAGGATATTTTAAGAGAAGCAATTGAAAGAGCAAAAGCAAATAAAAGAAGAACGATTCAAGCAAGAGATCTATAATCTATATTAAGATTACAAGTAAAGATAGGTAAAAGAAAAAGAGATTATCCTAATAAAGTTTAGTAAGTTTTTTTTAATAATCTTAATCATCAGTTTCTACTCTTGGAGCTAAAAGAAAATTCATTTCCAAAACTTCTGTTTTTATATCCATTTTAAGGGGATGGTCACTAGCAAAATTTAAAATTAATTTATCAGTCATTTTTGCTGCTTTCATAAACTTCTGCAAGTATTCTATACTATATTTAGATTTACAATCTTCTCCTTCAATTTTCACCTCATCTGTGGAAAATTCTGCTCTTGCAGAGTCTAAACCTCTGGATTCAACAATAAAAAAGTTATCTTTTACAATGAAAGCACAAGAATCTGAAACAACAGAACTATCTTCAATCGCAGAATTTAAATCTTCTGGAGAGATCTCTACTTTTGAACTATATTCTAAAGCAGGCATTTCTTTATCTTGACTATCTAAATCTAAAAGAGTCATTGTAAAATTTCTTTTTATTTTGCCTTGAATTTGTATTTCAAGGAGATTTTCTTTTTTTTCTAAAGTCAAAGGTGTTGAA
>JAAZNJ010000058.1 GCA_012798335.1 Candidatus Woesearchaeota archaeon
AAAATAATAGTCTGGCTTGATATTAAACTCTTTTTGAGAAATTTCTAAAGGATTTATCTCTTTCGGTTCTTCAATTTCTGTTTTTGGTTTCTTTTTTATTTCTTCTTGATTTGGTACAGGAACATTAGGTTCTTCTGGTTCTTCCCCATCCATCATAGAAGGTTGTAATTCTTCATCTTCTCCAAATTCTGATATCGCATTTTTTATTTCTGCTTGTTTCATTGCTTCATCTATATCTTTTGGATTTGCACCTGACTCAGACAATATCTTTTTTATTTCTTCATCAGATTTTCCTTCTTTTTTTAAATTTAATACTTGATCTAAATATCCCATATTATTTTTTTATATCTAAATTAGAAGAACTCTCTTTTTTAATTTTTTCTTCTTGAAAATATTTCTCTAATTCTTTTTTTGTAACTAATTCTAAAGGATTAAACATTTTTGCATGTCTATAAAGAATTTCTATATCTTCTTTTTTTGCAAATTTTGAAAATTCTGAAGAAATTACCTCTAAAAATCGAGAAATACTTTTTATCTCTTCTTTTAATTTTTCTAACTCTTTTTTTAAATCTAAAATTCTTAAAGAAGTAGAATCTTTTACTTCTAATAAATTCTGATTTAAAAGGAAAATTTGATCTTTTATAATCCTCTCTTTTTCTTCAATATTTCTTATTTTGGAATTTACTAAAGAAAAATCTTCATTGATAAATCCTGGATTATTTTCCATAAAATATATATAAAAAATAAGTTTAAATTTGTTTGCTATTTAATACAAAATATTTTAAACTTCTTTATCCATCTTTTTAAATGGCAGAAGAAAAAGATTTGAAAAAGAATAATTCTCTAACAAATAATAAAGACAATAATATAGAAAATCCTTCTTCAACATTATACTCTTATGAGGTGAGAAAAGAAGGGGGGGAAGATGTTCTTTATATTAATTATTTTGGTTCTCCCTATGTTCCAAGTATAGCAGATTATTCAGAAGTAATGAATAAAGTTGTAGATATATTATTAGAAACACCTAATGTCTCTAGAATAATTTTAAGTCAGCAAAAAAACTATAATTATGATTTTCAAGAAACAAAAGCTTTAATTGAATTGTCCCAATTTTATAATTATTTAGTCAAACAAGAAAAAATTCTTTCTATAAACAAAATTTCTCCTCTTAATACCAATTTATTCACAGAGAGATACAACCAATTATTCAAATTTTTAATTTTATTAAAAAAAGACCCTATTTCTTCCTTTTTTGAATTAAAAAAAATGATTATAGAAACTAAAATAAAATTACAAAAGACAGATTTATTTTCAAAACAAGATATTGAAAATTATCTTTTTCTTTTAAATAAAATATTATCTCTCATGGAGAATTTATACCTAATAAAAAGTTTGTCTCCATATTTTGATTCTTATAAAAATGGGGAAAGAGAAATTTATAATCTTATTTTTAAACCAGATATTATCCCGAATTTTACCTTAACACGATTAATCTCAGATATCCCAAAAGATGCTGAGATAATTGACCAGTATACAATAGGGGAAGATGAAGACACTTCTGTTGTGACAATTTTAAAAAATAAAAATGAAACAACTCTTTTTTATCATTTGATACCTCCTGAAAACTCTTTAGAAGAGGAACAGATCTTGCTTTTAGAATTAGCTAGAGAAGTTTTAATGGAGCATCAGCCAAAAGCAGAAGAATTTACAGATGTTTCTAGGATAAGGCAGGTTTTTTTTAATATCTCAAAAGATTTATTACAAGATTTATCTCAAGCAAAAAATATAACCTTAGATTATTCTATTTTAAACAAATTAGCTTCTATTCTTGTTAGACAAACGATTGGTTTTGGTTTAATTGAAGTTTTATTACAAGATAAAAAAATACAAGATATAATGTTAAATTCACCAATCCCAAAGACTAATATTTTTATAAATCATGAAGATTATAATGAATGTTTGACTAATATTCTACCTAGTCAGTCTGATGTTGATTCTTGGGCTGCTAAATTTAGAATGATTTCTGGAAGACCTTTAGATGAGTCAAATCCTATATTAGATACTCAGTTGGAAATAGGGAAGATAAGAGCAAGAATTGCTATAATACAAAATCCTTTATCTCCTGATGGAATAGCTTATGCGATAAGAAAACATAGAGAAGAACCTTGGACATTGCCTTTGTTTATACAAAACAAAATGATTAACTCTTTTACTGCTGGATTATTAAGTTTTTTAATTGATGGTGGAAGGACTGTTTTAATTGCAGGTACAAGAGGTTCTGGTAAATCTTCTCTTTTAGGAAGTTTAATGTTAGAAATACTTCCAAAGAATAGGATTATTGTTGTTGAAGACTCTTTAGAATTGCCTATAGAATCTTTAAGAGAATTGGGTTTTAATGTTTTAAGAATGAAAGTTAGATCTGCTTTATTAACAAATACAACAGAAGTTTCTGCTGATGATGGAATAAGAACAAGTTTAAGATTAGGAGATTCTTGTTTAATTGTTGGAGAAGTTAGAAGTGTTGAAGCTAAAGCTTTGTATGAAGCAATGAGAGTAGGAGCACTAGCAAATGTTGTTGCAGGTACAATTCATGGTGCTTCTCCTTATGCTGTTTTTGATAGAGTTGTAAATGATTTAGAAGTTCCTACAACTAGCTTTAAAGCAACAGATATAATTGTTATTTGTAATCCAATAAAAAGTGCAGATGGTTTGCATTCCAAAAGAAGAGTTGTGCAAGTTTCAGAAGTTAGAAAACATTGGGTAAATGATCCTATTTCTGAAAAAGGTTTTATCAATCTTCTTAATTATAATATTGAAAAAGATGAATTAGAGATAACTCCCGAGTTAATTAATGGAGATAGTGAAATTATAAAAGAAATTGCTTCAAATGTTCAAGATTGGGTTGGAGATTGGGATGCTGTTTATGATAATATTCTTTTAAGAGCAAAAGTAAAACAAGAATTAGTAGATTCTGCAGAAAGAATAAAAAATAATAAACTTTTAGAAGCTAAATTTAATGTGCTTGCAAATCAGGCATTTCATGAAATTTCTGATAAAGTGAGAGAAGAAGATGGAAAACTTTCATCAGAAAAAGTTTTTTCATTATGGAAAAAATGGCTTGATAATCAAATTTCTTTGAATAACTTTTAATTTTCTAAACATTTATTAATCTTTTTTTCTTTTTTATTCTTATATAAAGAGGGATTATGGAAGACAAAAAAATAGATATTCATGATATAATTGAAAAGCATTCTCAAAGATTACAAAGAGATTTAGATTACTTTAATAATATAAAAAAATCTTCTTATAGTAAATCTTATGAATCCTTTAAAAAAGAAATAAGTCCAGAACCATCTAATTATGAAAAATGGTGTATTTCTTTAGGCCAAATTATAAAACTTAAAATCTCAAAAAAAGAGGAAGAAGAAATTCAAAAAAAATTAGATATTGCTCATTTAGATATAGAGCCTTGGCATACTGTTACTTTAGCATTTATTTCTTTTTTATTAATCTTTTTTTTAGGACTAATATTTTGTTTTGCTGTTTCATATTTAACAAACACCTCTTTTCCATTTGGTCTTTTTATTATGATATGCATTGTTGGTGTTTTTTCTTATAGTTTTTTGAAGAATTATCCTGATAGAATTGCCAATAAATGGAGACTAAAAGCTTCTTCACAAATGGTTCCTGCTATTCTTTATGTTGTTATTTATATGAGACATACTTCTAATTTAGAAAAAGCTATTTCATTTGCATCAGAACATTTAGAATATCCTTTAAATTTGGATTTTAAAAAAATATTTTATGATGTTGAAATAGGAAAATTTTCAACCATTAAAGAAAGTTTAGATAATTATCTTTCTATATGGAGGGATTATTCTCCTCAGTTTATTGAATCATTCAATCTTATTGAAAGTAGTCTATTTGAACCTAATGAAGAAAAAAGAATTGACATTTTAGAAAAATCTTTGCAAGTAGTTTTAGATGGTACTTATGATAAGATGTTAAAATTTACTCATGAAGTAAGAAGCCCTTTGACTAATGTTTATATGTTGGGGGTTATATTGCCAACTCTTGCTATTGCTTTATTACCAATGGCTAATATACTTTTGCAGAATCAATTAAAAACCTCTCATGTTTTTGTTTTGTTTAATCTAATAGTCCCTTTTCTTGTTTTTTATCTTACTGATAAAATTTTATTTTTAAGGCCAGGCGGTCATGGTGAAATATCTTTATTAGAAAAAAATCCTAAATACTACCTGTATAAATCTAGAAAACCTATTGTTAAAGCATTTCTTATTTCTTTTCCATTTATTCTTTTGGGATTAATTCCTTTGATTTTTCAATACACTCCTTTGCCTTTATGGTTTAATCTCCAAAGGGATTATACTTTTTCTCAATTAGGACTTCCTCTTTTTGGAGAAGACACTTATTTTTTTGGTATAACCGAAGTGGATGGTATAATAAAAGGACCTTATGGAATTGGTGCTATGATTTTAAGTATATTTTTTATTTTTGGAATAGCTTTATTCTTTTATATATCTTTTAAAGGAAAAACCTCTGAATTAAAAAAAGAAAGGGAAAAAACAAAAGAGTTAGAAATTGAATTTAACAATTCTTTATTTCAGTTAGGAAATAAACTTGGAAATGGAACACCTTTAGAAATAGCCTTTGGAAAAGTTGCAGAAGACACAAAAGGATTGAGGACAGAAGATTTTTTCAAAAAAACTAATTATAATATAACCCAAATGGGAATGAGCGTAGAACAAGCCTTATTTGATAATAAAAGAGGGGTTTTGATATATTATCCTTCAAGTTTGGTTTCTACTAGTATGAAAATTCTTGTTGAATCTTCTAAAAAAGGCTCAACAATTGCGGCTTTGAGTTTAGTTAATCTTTCTCAATATGTAAAGAATTTTTATAAGATAACTGACAGACTTAAAGATTTGCTTTCAGAAATTGTTTCAGACATGAAGAGTAATATGACTTTTTTAGCACCTATACTCTCAGGAATAATTGTAGGATTATCTATGATGATGAGTTCTATTTTAAGTTATATTTCTACTATTAGTAATAATTTTTCAGATGTTTCTTCTTCACAATTTGGGAATATAGGTTCAATATTAAAGATGTTTGAAGGAACAGACACAATAGCCCCTTATTTTTTGCAAATAATCGTTGGAATCTATCTTATAGAAATAGTTTTTATATTGACAAAAACGCTTGTTGTTATAGATTCTGGGGAAGATAAATTGGATCAAATTTATTTAACAGGAATGAACTTAAAGAAAGCAATATTTTTCTATTCTATAATTGCAATAATCTCTTCTATAGCCTTGTCATTCTTAAGCTCTTTTGTTCTTTCTGGTTTGATTCAATAACCTTTTTCTTAATTAAATAAATTTATTAATTGGTCTTTATTTAATCTTTTATGGAAAAAAGAGCAGTAATGTCTGATTTTATAATTTGGATTTTAATAGCATTATTAATGTTGGCTGTTTTATTTGTTTTTTATTTTATTTCAAATGGAAAATTAGTTAATCTTTCAGATTCAATTAAATCTTTGTTCTCTTTTGGTAAATAAAATGGAGATGACCTTTGACGAAATCATTAAAATTATTTTAGGGCTTTTAGTAGTAGCTGCTATAGGTTTTGGAATCTATTTATCAAGGGATTATATCTCAAGTTTTTTTAATAATCTTCCCACTTAATTAATATTTAAATTAAATAAAAGGCGAATAGATTTGATATGAAAATAAATAAAAATAAAAAAGCAGATTTTTTAGTTAAAAATGTTTTAGAGATAGTTATTGCTGTTATTGGAATTATGCTTCTTATTTTCTTAGCTGTTAAATTAATGCCTTTAATTTTACCTCCATCTTCTGATAAATATGCAGAATCCAGTTTAAATTTGTTATTTGATTCAATTAATAATAATTTAGATCAAGAAAATATTAATGAAATTAATGTATTCATTCCAAATCCTAAAGATTGGTGGTTTTTTGGAATCTTAAAGGAAAATTCAAATTCTCCTATTAAAGAATGTAAAGAACATCCTTGTATTTGTATATGTTCCAAGGTATTTACATGTACAGATATCGCTAAAGGAGTTTGTTACCCTTTTGATTTTGGGGATTATAAATTATCTTTTGATTTTGGAGCATTACAAATTTCTTCTAATGGCCTTTTCCTTAAAGTCTTTTTTGATAGAACAAATAAAATAATAAAAATAACTAAAAAATGAAATTTGATAATTTTATGGATTACTTTTATTGGATAGCTGTGTTTTTATTAGTCTTATTTGGGCTTTATTTTTTATTTAGATACTTGCATATATTTTAATATAACAAAAGATAGATTATGTTTAGTTAGAGAAAATAAAAATAAAAAACAAAAATAAAATGAAAAAAGGAGAACTTACAACAGAAAATATTGTGACCTTAATTGTTTTAATAATTGGTTTTATTATTGTTTTAGCCTTTTTAGTTGGTTTTAATTATGAAGAAGAAGTTAATCAAATTGTTTGTAAAACTTCTGTTTTATTAAAAACTACTTCTAAACAAATTTCAGGATTAGAAAAATTGTCTACTTCTTTAACCTGTCATACTAAATACATCTGTATAAGTTCTGATAATAAATGTGATAAAGACTCTTCAATAAGTAATGTAAAAAAAGTTTCTTCTAGTGATGAAATATTTAAAATTCTCTCTGATGAACTTGCAAATTGCTGGTCTATGTTTGGAGAAGGCAAATTGGATTATTTTTCTAAATTTAATATAAAGAATGATCTTCATTGTTCTCTATGCTCTTTAATATATTTTGATAAAGATTTAAATGAAATTAAAGATCAAAATTCTTATTTTGTAAAAGATGAAGATGGAAAAATTATAGGTTTGAATCAAACAAAATTTTATATTTATTTAGCTAAAACAAAAATTGGAAAAAGTGATGAAAGTTATCTAAATTATCTTTATGGGATTTCTTCATTCTCTCAGTTTAATGATGACTTAACGAATAAAGGTTCAATTAAAAAAGAGCCAGACAAAGAGAAATTAAATAATCCTGTTTCTTTAGCTCCTATAAATTTTTCAAAAAATTATTTTGTTTTATTAGGGGTTATGGATAATAGCGATATTGTTACTTACCTTTCTAATTATGGAGGAACAGCTCTTGGTTCTTTATTAGGCTTAGCTGCAGGGATTATTCTTTTACCAACAGGATCATCTGTTTTTTTATGGGCAGGAATGTTTGCAGGAGGAGCATTAATTGGAGAAGGTGTGCAATCAGCAAGTAATTTTTTAATTCAAGACTTACTATTTTCAAGAAAAAGCCAAGTAAAAAATAAAGAGAACAGTTTAGTTTTTTTTGGACCTAATTTAGTAGAAGCTAATGGGAAAGCTTTAAGTAATATTAAATGCTCTGAGATTAATACTATTGCTTAATCTTTATTATTTATTAGTTAATTTTATAATATTCTTTTCCATTTATTTATTATGATAAAAAATAAAAAAGGTGAAGCAAACGATTTATTTTTGAATAATTTTGTTGATATAATCTTAGATTTTATATTTTTTGGAGTTCTTATACTTTTTTTATTAAACCAGTATTATAAAATTTCTTTTTTAGAATTAAATTATGCTAAGAATATAGCTTTATTAATGGATAATGCTAAACCAGGAATGACCATAACATTTGATTTATCTGATGCAGTAAAAACAGCTAAATCTAATGGTGTTGATATCAATGATATGATAAAAATTCAAGATAACAAAGTTTTGGTTACTCTTGCAAGAAATAAAGGGAGCTCTTATTCTTTCTTTAATAATGTCAATATAATAAGTTATTACCCTCTTTATAAAGAGGGTTATACAGGAGAATTTATTTTTAAGATAGGAGGATATTTGAAAAATGAAGAATTAAATTAAAATAAAATAAAGATGAAAATTTTTTTAATTAATAAAAAAAACAAAAAAGGAAATGTTTTTTCTATGTGGTGGTTTGTAATGGCTGTACTTGTTGCTGCAGTGATCTATATAATGGTTAATATGTTTTTTCAATCTCCTATAGATATTAGAGATTTGGAAGTTAATAGTTTGATAAACCATGTTGCAGATTGTATTTATTATGCTGGGCAATTTAATAATAACATTAATTTTCTTCCTAAAAATTCTTTAAGAAAAGAGGATACAACTTTGGAGAATAATCCTGTTTCAAATGAGGTTGAGGTAGATAAAGAATTTTTAATAAAGAATTGTAATTTAAATTTATATGATGAAAATTATCCCAAAGAAAATCAATATTTTATTCAAGTTAACATTTATGAATTAAAAACAGCGTCAAACTCATTAGATTATAAAGACAACCTTTTAGTAAGTTCCATTGCAGGAAATGAAATTTTTAAGGATTATTGTGATTTACAATTGCAAAAGAATTTTTATCCTTCAGCTAATGCTTTAGAAGAAGTTAAATATGAAGATAATACTTATAAAACTCTTCCATTCTGTAAGAATAAAAAATTTTATGCATTCACAAGACAAATTATGAGTGATAATTCAAGAAAAGAATACATTGTAGAAATTATCGGAGGTATAAAAAAATTGAATGAAAATGTTAAAGTATAAAAAAGCTCAGATAGGCTATACCCTTAATTGGGGTGCAGCTCTAATATTAATTTTTATTGTATTATTAATATTTGTAATTATCGCACTTTTATTCATTAATCATTCAAATTTAGTAAACTTTTTTGAACCAAAGAATACTTTAATAGAATTTCAAAACCAACATTTAATTTCAAAAAGTGAGATTGCTTTATCGGAAATAAAAGAAGTTACTTCAATGAATACAAAGGATTTTGATTCATATCATTCAAAAATTATAAATTTAATAAAATTAGAAAATGATTAAAAATAAAAAAGCTCAATTAGGCATAAATATTTTTGTTTTAGGAACACTTATCGTTTGTGTTCTTGCTTTATTTAGTTTTAGCACCAATTCTAATAAAGTTAAATTTAATTTTTATGGAATTTCTGCTTTAGAAGAAGAAAATATAAAAATTGAAAATGAACAATACCAACAATATTTAAAATTAAAAGAAAATGTTAAAGAGTTTAAATGTTCTTCTCAAGATTTATGTCAATGTCCTAAAATAGATTCTCCTTATAATAATTTAATTATCAATAATATAAACATTAATGATTTAATAGTTAATGTTGATTGTTCAAATAAAGAACTTCTTAAAAATAATCTATTCAAGTTGATGAACTTTATTTCAGAGACTAATGCCGAATATGTTGCAAGTCCATGTAAATGTAAAGATAATTGTAAAAGTTATGCTGACCTCCTTGTTGATGAAGGTTGCAAAGATGATGATAACAAGATAGACCCTTACTTATTATTGTCTATAATGATGCAAGAGTCTAATTGTGTTCCCTCATCCATAAATCAAAATCTAAATAGTAATAATAAAGTTTCTTCTTTTGATTGTGGTTTAATGCAGGTAAATACAAAAAGTCAAGAGGATTGTAATAAACTTATTCAAAATCCAGCTTATTCTATAGAAAGAGCAGTAAATCTTTTAAAAGATAAATTTGGTGGAGAATGTACTTTCACAGGAGGTAAATATGAAAATGGGAATTTTGAATGTGATGCTTCTACATTGATAATGAATTCTGGTTGCACAAGAAGTGTTAAATATTCTGGTTGGGCTTCTAAAATAAGGGGTTATAACGGTTGGGGTGCAG
>JAAZNJ010000008.1 GCA_012798335.1 Candidatus Woesearchaeota archaeon
TCTGCATTAATAAAGTGGTTTTCCCAATTCTTCTAAGCCCTGTTAAAAATATTATTTCTTTATTTTTTATATTCCCAAATATTTCATTTAGATAAATTTCCCGAGGTATACTCTTTTCTTTAAATTTTCCTTCCCACCAGGGATTCTGTTTATAAAGTTCTGATTCTATATCCATAAATATTTTACCCCCCTCTAATTTATAAACTTTACTATCCCATCGTATAATTTAGCATATTTCTTTACGATGACATAAGATAGTTACTTTGTCCTAAGATTAAAAGTAAAAATAAGTAAAAGGATAATAATCTTATAAACAAAAATATCCCAATAAAAATCCCCCAGTATAGATAGCCCTGCCAGCTCTATCGTCATCATGGCATTTTAGTGGGCGATTCTTTTTAACATAAAAAATTCTTAAAACCGATAGACTCCAAAGGATATATTTTGTCTCGACAAGATATATAAGTTAGCGAGATAACAGTGAAATTATACACTATGACTAAGATAGATCCGTATAATAACAAGGAAAAATATCTTGCATGGAAAGAGCAAAATCAATCACAAATCTCTGGAATAAGTAAGGAAAATTCTGATTTAACTTTAAGGTTTCTAAATGATATGGAATTTGGATTAAATATTGGTTTAGGTTCTAAAAGAGGTTCAAGAGGCTATTTTAGATTAACTGCTTTAAAACAAAGAATGATTGCATTATCTAAGACTTTTGAAAAAAGATGCGGATTAAACAAATTAACAGATATAACAGAAGCTCAAATTTTCAGCTATTTTGGAGATATGAGAAATGGGATACTTAAAAGACAAGATGGAAAAACTTACATTTCTCCAACAAACTTTGTTAAAGATTTCAAAACATTCTGGCATTGGTGGATGAAGGTGAATAAAAAAGAAGGAATTGAGCTTAAAGATATAACTGCTGACTTAGATACTTCTGGAGATAAGCCAGATTGGGTTTATTTAACAGAAGAACAAATAAAGAAACTTTGCAATGAAGCAAAATATGAATATAAGGTTTTGATATGGTTTTTATTTGATACTGGAATAAGAGCCCCAACAGAAATGATGAATGTCAAAGTTTCTGATTTCTTTAATGATTTTAAGGAATTAAATATAAGAGAAGAAACTAGCAAAACTTTTAGAAGAAGAATAAAACTAATGATTTGTTCAGATTTAATAAGAGATTATGTAAAAACTAAAAATTTGAAAGGAGATGATTGTTTGTTTACAATTTCTCCACCTGCCACAAATAAATATCTAAAAAGGCTTGCAAAGCGAGTTCTTGGCAATGGAAAGAGTCCAGCTGGCTCAAATTATACCCAACTTACAATGTACGATTTTAGGCATTGTTCTTGCTGTTATTGGCTTCCAAGGTATAAATCTGAAAGTGCCTTAAAATATAGATTTGGATGGAAGAAGTCAGATAAAATTCATTATTATTCAGAGATGCTTGGAATGAAAGATACTATTTCTGAAGAAGATATGTTAATTGATATTACTAAAATAGAATTAGAAAAACGCTTAGATAAATTTGAAAAGGAAAATCAAATGTTGAAAGAAGATAATCAGTCAATTAGACAAGATAATGAAGCAATGAAAATACAAATTGCTCAAATTGGAGAATTAACAAAGATACTTTATACTCAAATGAAGATAAATAGGGAGATACAAATTTAATCTGTCCTAAATAAATATTTGTCTTTTTGAGAATTAAATAATTAACAAAAACAAGAAAATGCTCTAATTTGACACCGGGATTTTCTTAAGTAAATGCTATCTCTCCCACGAGAAAAAAGAGAAAAAATGCCTATTTGACACTCCCCGAATATACTCTCTTTTGTTCTAGTGTCAAAATAGAGTTCATTCTTTAAACTCTTTAAGATATTTTTCTATTATAATTTTGGTAGATTTACTTAGTTCTATTTTAGAGCGGGGTTTCCAATAATCAATATAAGCTACATCATGATGAGAAGGTTTTGGATTTCCTGTTGCTTTGATCAGAAAAACTTTGTGTAGATTTCTTATTTTTCTTTTTTTACCTTCCGAATTATATTTTGGTTCATTAGAAGTAAAAAGATATTCGCAAGAGTAAGTTCGCAAACTTGTTTCTTCTTCTAATTCTCTTATTGCTGCCCTTTTTCTACTTTCATTTTTCTTGGCTCCTCCCCCGGGAAGTAAAAACAATTTTCTTTTTCCAGATGCTACTAAGATTCCATTAGGGGTTTCAACAATAGCAGTTCCTCTCCTTCTAGTAATAGTCATGTTTTGTAAAAAAAGATTTAATTTTATTCCAAAGGTTTACTGATCTAGATTGGATAATAGTTGTTGAGGGATAGGTTTTACTTTTTAATAAAGAAATTGTTCTCTTCCATAATTTTTTATTTAATGATTGTTTTCTGTTAAATAATCTCTTCTGCAAAAAATCATATTCATTTAATATCTTACCATTTTTAAGAATAGTAACTCTTAGTAAAGTTTGTCTTATGTTTGGATGTTTTATATTTTTTAAGTAACTTAAAATTTGATTCATTTTTAGATTTATATCTTTAAATGCAATTGTTGAATGAAATTTAAAGTCCGCTTTATTCTTTGTATCTTCTTTAGATGTGGTGAAAGTAATTGCTTTAAGTTTTAAAGATAATTTTTCTCTAAATAATTTAAGCTCTTCAGAAGGATTTATATCTAAATAGACTACCTTGTTAGAAGGGTTATTAAAATAATTAATTCCTTTAATTGAAAAATAGATTCTATTATATTTTCTGCATAAGTCTAATACTTTAGCCACCATTTCTCTTTCATTATTTGTAGTAAATGGTCCGTATAAGGTAATATGGGATACTTTGTCTTTCATCCCCTTAACCCTAACTTTTTTCCCTATTTCTTTTATTAACTTTTGAGAATATCTTTTTGCAAAACCTCTGAGCCTAAATTCAATTAAATAATGTGCCATTTTCCTATATTTCCTTCAATTTCCTTAATTAGTTCTTCTTTAGATTTGTTTCCATCAAGAATAATATCTGCTTCTTTCCTTTGCATTTTTTCATATTTCTTAGAAATTGGAATTACTTTATCCATAATATAATCTGCCCCTTTTGTATTCCCATCTCGTAAAATTCTACGCCATAAAATGTTCTGATCTGAAACTTCTACCCAAATTTTTTTATCAAATAAATTGAGTAATTCTTTATTCGTGAAAATCAAATATCCTTCCACAAGTATTATCTTTTTCGGTTCTATTAACTGATCAAAGACTTCAGTCCAACCTTTTGAAGGAATATGGGTTGATTCTCCTCTTTTCAATTTTTCTATAGAGTAGATTAACCTGTCCCATCTTATTGAATTTGGGCTTTCCCATCCATCTGTCTTATCTAATTCTTGAGTATTAAAAATTTTAAAAAATCTATCTGCGGGAATTCTTACAATATTTGTTTTATATTTTTTTTCTAAAAATCGAGTAACTTCAGATTTTCCAGAACAACTTCTCCCACAAATTCCAACTATAACGGGTTTTATTTTTTTAGGAAAGAGATTCATTTTTTTATTTTGCCCCTTTTTCTAGCCCAGCAGTTGTACATTCCCCCACCCATATATTGAATGATATATCTATATTTTTTGCCTTTAAAGCTCCCAGTAGTTGCTCCTCTTTTTTCCATACTCTCAAATTTTTTCCAAACCCATCTAGGAATTTTATCTTCTTCAACTTGAGAATATAAACGACCCTTTTTAGTTATTAAATCCCCCGAAGCAGTTATTCCAACTTCTTTTTTACTTTTAAAAAGATCCCAAAACCCCATTTATTCTTTCTCCAATATTAAAAAAAAGATAAATGATAAAAATAATATAATAAGATACCAAATTGTTGCCGTAAAGAGACTAGCCCCCAATAAACAAAAGGTGTTATCTATTTGGGGTCTTAAATCATTATAAACTGAAAAAAATATTCCAGAAATTAATCCAGCAATAGTTCCAACAATAATATCTTTATGATATTTTTTAAACTTGATTATCTTTTCTTTTAAGAAAATTAAATTTTTCATTTTAATCATTAAAAAGCTCTTTAGGTTTGTAAGTGTCTTGAGGTCCTTGATTAATCTGATTTCCCAAAGACAGATAGTCTACTATCTTAAACCCATGAACCTTTGCTACAATATTTCTTGGAAATCTTTGAACTCTTTCATTATACTCTTGTGCAACTTTATTATAACTTAATCTAAATTCCCTTAATCTTCTTTCAACCCGAGTGATATTCCCAGACCCCATTATCTTTTCATAAAGTTTATCTGCCTTTACTTTAGGGTATTTTTCAAAAACTGCTTGTATCTTTAAGAAATTATTTTCAATGTCTTGTACTGATTTAACCTTTTCATTTATAGGAGTATCTTTAGTCCAATGGCTTCTAGCTTCAATAGTATCTTTAATTGTTTTATATTCATGAATGCTGTATTTTTTAGCTACTTGAGTTAAAGCAGGCAACATATCAATTCTTTGTTGCATTATTACATCAATATCTGCAAATTTTCTTTGGACTTTTGTTTTCCAATAAACAAATTTGTTATAAATTGTTATCCAACCTTTAGTCAAGAAAAATAAAGCTCCAGCTCCAATGACTCCTGCACTTATCAAGATAATTGTTGATGTTTCCATAATTATACTTTAAAGTAATCCTTTTCCTTTAAATTCTTCGGTTTAACTTCCGCTTCAAAATATTTTACCATTTTTTTAATTGCTTCTTGTTTAGTTTTTAATTTATTTATTAATTTGTATATTTCTACAATCCTATCTTCTTCTTCGTCTAAATCTATTTGTATTTTTGTCATTTTGTATCATTATATATTATGGTAATATATGGTATTATTTAAACTTTTCGTTTTTTAAAAATTAGTAAAAAGAAGTATCGCCCAATAAAAATCCCCCAGTATAGATAGCCCTGCCAGGATTCGAACCTGGGTCACAGCCTTTCTTCGTTTATTTGAAGAGTGAATGATCCCCTCATGAACTCCAAAGGGCTATATACTTGACCGCTGTACTACAGGGCTACATTTATATTTGTTTTATTACAAAGATTATAAAAATGTTAAATTTATAAGAGTTTTGATATTTTTTAAGTAGTTTATTAGGATAGTAAGATTTAAAAGATTAGATTAATGTTTAATAAAATGGCAGAAGAAGAAAAAGAAAAAAAGGAAGAAAAAACAGTTAAAGAAGAGAAAATTAAAGAAAATAAGAAAACTATTGAAGAGTTTAAAAAGAAAGTTTTAGAATTAGCTGAAAAAGGATTAACATCAGAAAAGATAGGAGAAAAATTAAGAAGAGAAGGATACCATAGTAAAGAGTTTAATATTAAAATATCAAAAATTTTAGGAAATAAGTATGTAAATCCTGACAAAAAGAATTTAGAAGAAAAATTAGAAAAATTAGAAATTCATTGTAAAAAAAATAAAGGTGACAAAAAGGCTTTAAGAGAAAAAGATCATTTGATAGCCAGATTAAGAAAATTGAAAAATCATTTGAATCTATCTTAGTTTTATATTAATCAATTTTATTGGGATTATGGCAAATTTCTATTTAGAAGAAAATATTGAAAAGATAAGCAAAGAATTTTTAGAAAAAACTAAAGATCAAGAAGTTTTTGTTATAAGTCATTTTGATACTGATGGAATTACTTCTGCGGTAATAATGATAAAAACATTAAAACAACTCGATAAAAAATTTTCTTTAAAAATTTTTCCAAGACTTGAAAAAGAAGATGTTTTAAATTTTCCTAGAGACAAAGCTTTATTAATTTTAGATTTAGGATCTAGTTTCTTAGAAGAATTTGCAAAAAGAGAACAAGAGATTTTTATTATTGATCATCACGAAATTTCAAAAATTGAAGAATCAAAAAATCTTCACATAATAAACCCTCATCTTTCTTTAGATGAAGAATTAAGCAGTTCAAGCTTAACCTATCTATTCTGTAAAAATTTAATAAAAGATAGCAAAGAATTTGCAAAACTTGCTATTCTAGGAATGATTGGAGATTCTATGGAAAAAAGAATTGATAAATTAAATCATTCTATCTTAAATGATGGAGAGATAAAAAGAAAAAGAGGAATTTTAATCTATCCTTCTACAAGACCTATAAATATAGCTTTAGAATATTCTTCAAATCCTTTTATTCCAGGGGTTACAGGGAATAGTGAAGGTGTAAAAGAATTATTAAGAGAATCAAAAATTTCTCCGATAAATGGTAAGTATAAAGGATTAATAGATTTAAATGATGAAGAAATGTCCAGATTAGTAACTTCAATAATGTTAAGAAATCCTAGATTTAAAAATAAAGAAATTTTAGGAGACATTTTTTTAATTAAATTTTATAATAAATTAGAAGATGCAAGAGAAATAAGTGCAATGATAAATGCTTGTTCAAGATTAGGAGAAGTAGATACTGCAATACAATTCTGTATGGAGATACCTAATGCAAAAAAGAAAGCAGAATTAATTCATGCAAAATACAGGCAACATATTGTTTCAGCATTAAACTATATATCTGAAACAGAAAAAGTTCAAGGTGAGGGTTTTGTTATAATAAATGCAAAAGAAAAAATAAAAGATACAATAATCGGAACAATAGCAAGTATCTTATCTAATTCAGAGATATACGAAGAGGGAACAATAATAACCACAATGGCTTATTATGAGGATAAGATAAAAATCTCTTCAAGATGCACTGGAAAAAACAAAAAAAATTTGAGGATTTTGTTATCTGAAGTAATAAAAAAAATTGGCGGAGAATCAGGAGGCCATGAATCGGCAGCGGGAGGAACAATAAAAAAAGAGAATGAAAAAGAATTCATAGGATTATTAAAGGAAAATTTAGAGATAGAGACTATAAAATTAAATAAGTAAGCTTTAAAACATAAGTTTCTTTTAATTTTTAATGGAAAATTTAGAACCAGGAGATTTAGTAATTGGTATAATTGATAGAATTGTAGGAACAGTAGTATTTGTAAAATTAGATGATAAAACAGAAGGTAGCATAATATTAAGCGAAGTAGCTCCAGGAAGAATAAGAAATTTAAGAGAATATGTTGTTCCTAAAAAAAAGGTAGTTTGTAAGGTTTTAAGAATTTCAGATTCAGGGACAATTGAATTATCTCTTAGAAGAGTAACTCAAAAAGAAAAAAAAGAACTTTTTGAAAAAGAAGAACTAAAAAAAAGTTATTTTAACATAATAAAAGCAGTTTTAGGAGAAAGATTCCAAAATTTTTTTGAAAGGATAAATAAAGAAGAAGGAATACTCAATTTTATTGAAGAGATAAAAAACAATGAAGAAAAAGGAAAAGAATATTTTACAAAAGAAGAATTAGAAAAAATATTACAGATTATTAGAGCTAATAAAAAGAAAAAAAAGATTATAAAAAAAGAGATTATTTTGTTTAGCAATAAACCTAATGGAATAGAATTAATAAAAAAGATTTTGTCTTCTAAAGAAATAACCATAAAATATATTGCAGCAGGAAGATATAGTTTAAGTGTAGAATCTGAAAATCCAAAAGAAGCTGAAAAAAAATTAAATAATTATATAGAAGAAATTGAAAAAAGTGCAAAAAAAGAAGGCTTGGAATTTTCAGTTAAATAAAAATATTTTAAAAAGATAATTGAACTTGTTTTTCTTCAACTAATGCAACACCATATTCTCCATCATAACCAGGTTTGACTTTTATTTTTCCTTCTCTATTTTTTAAGATTAATAAAATTAGTTTATCATCAATCCTTTTATTTAAAAAATCTTCTTTTGAAACATTAAACAAGATATTGAATTCATTATTAAAAAAAGAAATTAAATTATTATAAGTTTGCCAAGTTTTTTTGCTTTCTAATGTGCTTCCAGATTCAAGAGTTATTATCTCATGTAAAGGCAAGAGTTTAAAAAAAGGTTTAGAAGTTTTTGGTTTAAATCCTTTTGGAAAACTAGCAAGAGTTTCTACTCTATTTTCAACACCGATTATTAAAGGTTTTTTACATACAGGACAAATATTATTTAATTTTTTAGATTCTTCAGGAGAACAAGAGAAATGACATAACCTATGACCATCCCAATGATATTTTCCATAAGCAGGATCTGTTTCAATTGTAGAAATAAAAGAGTTCTCTCTTATCTGTTTAATTAAATCTTGATAAGAATTAATTTTATTAAAGATAGTCGCTTCTCTTCCTAATCTAAATGGCCAAAAACTATGTGCATCAGAAAAACTAACTATTGATTTATTTTCTAACTCTTTAATTCTCCAATTCATAGAGGGATCAGAAGACATTCCTGTTTCAATAGCATGTATATTATCAAATTCATTTCTAAACGCTTCTTTTAAAGAATCAAAACCACTTTCACTCCCAAAGATACCAAACCAAGGTGTCCAAATATGTGCAGGTATTATTTCTATCTCTTCGGATATGTTTCTTAATTCTCTTGAAAACTCTTCACAACTTATTTTAAATATTGGTCTTCCGTCATAATCCCTTCTTCCTTTTGTGTCTAAGTAAGAATTTATTTTTTCAGCAATTTTTAAATTAGGAACAAGAACAACAAGATGTACTCTTCTTCCTTTAACTTGGGTGTAAGTTAAACAGATTTCTCCTGTTATAACAAAAGGAAAATCTTCATAATAATACAAACCACTTTTTTCTTTAAGTTTCTCTTCTATTTCCTTAATCCAAATAGGATGAGTAAAATCTCCTGTTCCTAAAAGATTAATTCCTTTAATTTTAGCCCATTTTACAAGATTTTCTAAAGCAATATTAGAACTACATGCTCTTGAAAATCTAGAATGAATATGCAAATCAGCAATTGTAACTTTATCAAAATCAATTAACATATACTAAAAAATCATGATTAATTAATAAAGCTTATTAAAAAATTATAAATGAAAAGAGTATAAATTAAACTAAAAATATTTTTAAACCTACTTTTTTATTAAGAGATATGAAAGAAAGAACTTTAGTTTTGATAAAACCAGATGCAATGGCAAAACGTCTTGCAGGGAATATTATAACAGATTTATATACATTAAACTTAAAGATGATTGCTTTAAAATTATCTAATGTAAAGAGAGAATTAGCAGAAATGCATTATACTGAACATAAAGGAAAACCTTTTTATGAAGATTTAATAAAACATCTTACAGGAGAACTACATAATAATGAAAAAGTAATAGCAATTGTTTATGAAGGAGAAGATGCTATCAAAAAAGTAAGAGAAGCTATAGGCAAAACAAACCCTGATGAATGCGAATCTTGGACAATTCGAGGTAAATATGGAAAGATTAATACAAAAACAAATTGCCATGAAACAGTTGTTCATGCTTCTGATTCTCCAGAAAGTGCAAAAAGAGAAATTGAATTATGGTTTGATAAAGACGAAATTGTTGAATAAGACTAATTGGAATTAAAAAGTGTTTCTAACTTTTATCATCATTTTAAAAAGTTTTATCAAAGTTTAATCTTTAAGATATAATTATTTTTATAGAAGATTAATTTTATGCCTCGTCTACAATTCCTTTTTCTGTAACAAAAAATACAGCTTCTGTATCAGGAAGATCAGGGCTATCTATTAATTTTGCAACTCTTGAATCTTTTTTACCTCTTCTTAAATAAATTCTATAAGTTGAAGCATGTCCAACAATATTCCCTCCAATTGCAACTGTTGGGTCTCCAAACATTTGTGCAGGATTAGACATTACTTGATTAGTAACATATACTGCGAGATTATGTTGTTCTGCTAATTTCATTAAACTATGTAGATATCTATTCAATTTTTGTTGTCTATCTGCTAATTGACCTCTACCTGAAAATTCTGCTCTAAAATGAGCTGTTAAAGAGTCAATAATAACAAGTTTTATAGGTTCCCCATTTTTTATCATCTCTGTGACTTTATCCAAAAGTAAAATTTGATGATCAGAATTAAAAGCTCTTGCAACGAATATATTTTTTAAAACTTTTTCAGGGTCAGCACCAATTCCTTCTGCAATCTGCCTTATTCTTGCAGGCCTAAAAGTTCCTTCTGTATCAATAAATACACATTTACCATTAGCCCCTCCTTTTTCTATTGGTAATTGAACATTTACAGCTAACATTGAACCCAATTGAGTTTTTCCACTCCCAAAAGCACCAAATGCTTCTGTTACAGCTCTACCTTGAACCCCTTTCCCCCCCAAGAGAGCGTCAAGTTCTTTACTTCCTGTTGTAATATAACATATATTAGCCCTTTTTTCAGCAAATTCTATACCATCAACAAAACCCAGATTAAGAAGTTTTCTTGAAGCTTGAATAGCTTTTCTAGCAACACCTGGACCAACCCCTGCTATCTCTGCTAATTCACTAGGCCCCATTACTGCTAAAGACATTAAGTCATAAATTCCTGCTGATTCTAATTTTGAAGCAACAGCAGGCCCAATTCCAGGGAGGTCTGTTAATTGTGGTTCTTTTCCACTTTTAGGATCATAGGTTGATTTAAGATTTTCTAAATCATCTTCATCTTCTTCATCTGAAACTTTTTTAGGACTCATAAAAAATGTAATTAATATTCATTTATAAAGATTATTCCTTTTTTGGATATATCTTAAAAAACAATTAATTTAAACAAAAACAAAGAAATATCTAAAAAGATAAAACTAATAAAAATTATTTTTTCAAAAAGTTTTCCTGTTTTTATAAATCCTTTAATCTTAAATTTTAAAGGATAAAGAGGATAAGTTCCATTAACAGTTAAAGAATCTAAAAATAAGTGTAAGAACGCCCCAAAACAGAAGTAAGTTCTTAAAGAAGATGGTAAAAAATAAAGAATAAAAAACAAAAATATTATAAAAAATAAGCTGTGCATAAAACCCCTATGTTTTACAAAAAACTGCAAAACCCTAAAAATTTTCTTTTTTCCAATTTTAGAAAGTTTTGAATCAATATCAGGAATAAAAGTCCCTAAAATAAAGAAGATAAAAGATAAAAAACCAAGAAAAGAGAGATTAAAAAAATTATAAGATAATATAAAAAAGAATAAATTAAACACAATATGGGTTTTTAATAACATAAATAAAAGAAAAAACAAATCTATAAATTAGTTTTCATTTTTTTCTAATTCTAAGATTAAATTATCAAGATTAACTTCTTCTATAGATTCTATGTTCATTTCAAGATTATTAAATAATTTATTTTCTTTTATTGAACCATAAAAGATAAACTCTTTTCCTAATAATTCTTGTCTTTGGTTTATAAGATTAGATTCATTTTCTATATTTAATCCTAATTTTTCAACATTTTCTTGAAATGCTACTGCTCTTATTGCTCCTGTTCCATCATCTAAAACTAAACTTATTAAAGCTCTTCTTTCAGCAGGCACATTTCCATGCTCATTGCATATAAAAAAATTTCCTTCTTTAATAACTTTTTTTCCACAATTAGGGCAAACATAAAAGAATTTAACATCAAAAGACTGAGTGATAAAAGCCCTTATTTTAACACTTTCACCTTTCTTTATTTTTTCAATTTTTTCAATTTTAAAATTTTTCTCTGTTTTAACATTTTCAATATCAATTTCTAAAAGTTTAATCTCTGAAAAACTGCTTAAATGAACTTCATTATCTCTCATGCTCCCATTTATAATCTCAATAGTTTTTCCTTCTGTTAATTCTCCTGATTCTATTAATGAAATATCTTTAGTATCCCATAATACTATTTTGATATTAGAAGTTTCATCTGCAATCACAAGATTAGCAACTTTTCCTTCATCTCCTTTTTTTGTCTTAAAGGTTCTTATAGGGTATAAATTTATTATTTTTCCAATAACATTCACTTTTTTCATTCCTGGAAGTAATTCTTCAATTTTCAATTTTTGATTATCAAAATTTATTCCTAATTCTGCAGCAACAATCTGAGCTGCTCCTTCTTTACTTATTAAACCTGAAAGTCTTGCTCTTTTAGCTTCAATCAATCTTTCAACTTCTGACTTTTCAGTATTAGAAAGTTTAGATATTTTTTCAACAATTCTCTCATAATTTGTCATAGGCATTATTAAAAAAATAAACATAGGTTTTTAAGGATTTGCAATAAAAATGGAATAACAGAAGACTTATAAATCAAAAAAATTTAAAGGATTTATGGGAATAGCAGCAGTAAAAATAAAAATTTTACCTAATTCACCTGAAACAGACTTAGAGATTATAAAGGAAAAAACAAAAGAATTAGTAGAAAACTTTGGTGGAAAAAATTGCAGTTTTGAAGAAGAGCCAATTGCTTTTGGTTTAAAGGCAATAATTGCTTTTTTTGCTTGGTCTGAAGAAGTAGAATTAGAAAAACTTGAAGAAAAAATGAAAGAATTAGAAGGAGTAAGCTCAATACAAGTTATAGATATGAGAAGAGCTTTTGGTTCTTAAATAAAAAACATCTTGATAAATGGAAATTTCAGAAGAAGAATTTAAGGAAATAAAAGAAAAACTGATTTCTTATATAAATAATAATTTTCCAGAAGATAAAAAATCAAGTTCTTTAGACAAATTGGATTCTATGAACAAAGAAGAATTAGTTAGTTTTTTAGAAAAAAATAATATCCTGTTTGAAGAAGAACAATGTGTTTTTTGTTTAATTGGTTTAAAAAAAATACCTTCTTGTATCTTAGAAGAGGATGAAGAAAATTTAGCAGTTTTAGATATAAATCCTTTATCAGAGGGAAATTCCTTGATAATCCCAAAATCTCATGGTAAAGTAAAAGAATCCACTCTTTTATTAGCTCAAAAAATAAAAGGAGAAATAAAAAATAATTTAATGCCTTTAGAGGTAAAAGTTGAAAAACAGGCTATGTTTAATCATGAATTAATAAATTTAATTCCAATATACAAAGATAAAGAGTTAAAAAAAGAAAAAAAGAGTATTGAAGAACTTGAAATAATAAAAGAAAAAATTCTGAAAAAAGATAATCAAGAAGACTTAAATAAAAAAGAAGAAACTCTTAATAATGTTGAAGAACAAGAAGCTGAAGAAAAAAATTTATGGTTACCAAAAAGAATTCCATAAATAAATATTACAAAAGTAGAGTATTACAAAAAGTATAAAACCTATTAAAAAAGTTGGGGAGAAAGGAATTCCTTGCCTTATTTTTACTTTTTTTAATTCTACTTTTAATTTTCTTATCTCTTCTTTATTCAAACCTTCCCATTTAGATTTAATAGTTTCTCTTTTTAGTTTAATATCCTTATAAAGCCAGTCTCCTTCTGTTAAATCTTTAGTTGAAACTTCTTTAATCATGCAGGATTCGTCTAAAGCTTTTGAATAAATATAAGAGTAAGTTAAAACTAAAAGAAAAAATCCTAAAAAAGCAAAATTAAAATTATATAAGATAAAGTTTAAGATTATTGAGAAAAAAAGGAATATCCAAGAAAAAATGATTAATCTTTTTTGAGATTTAATTTCTTTAAAAAACCTAATTTTAAAAGATTTAAAATTTTTTATAGTAAGAAAAATACTCGAGATTAAAACATAAATTAGAGAAGCTATAAAAAAGCAAGATAAAAAATTAAGAAATAATAAGATGTTTGAACTAAAAGAATAATCCAATGGTAAAATTGTTCCTAAAGCAATCATAAGTTTTGCGTCTCCTCCTGCAAAGAGTCTTGAATAATAAAAAAGATTAGCTAATACTAAAAAAATAAAAAAACCTATTAAACCTTGCAAAAAGAAATTAAAACTATTTTCATTAAACAAAGAATAAAAAAATCTAAAACTCAAACCAAAGATTATCAAAGAATAATTAAGCCAATCTGCAATTTCTCTTGATTTAAAATCTTGAATAACTGCAAATAAAAGATAACAAAATCCTAAAACTAATAAAAATATTATTTCATACATTTTAGAAAAAAGAAAAATAAGTTTATAAAATAATTTATTTTATCTTTTATTTAATCTCAAAAGTTCTTTGAGCTCCGCCTTGTTTATAGGGATGTTTCTTTTTTTCTTTTCTTTTTTCTTTTCTTTTGTTTCTCTTTTCA
>JAAZNJ010000059.1 GCA_012798335.1 Candidatus Woesearchaeota archaeon
ATACCCCAATTATCAAGAGAGAGAGAAGCAGTTGCTTATTTATTGGTTTTTAATTCAGGATAAAATTCATAAAATTTAGATTTCACTTTCTACTCGCTTTTTAATACATATTAATTCTTCTTCACATTCTTTGCATTTTATCTCTTAGTTTTTTGATTAAACTATCTTTATTGTTAGTTTCATTTTTTGAAACCAATATTTATAAATCGTTTCGTACTCTTTTTATTAGGTAAAAATAATAAAACAGGAGAAACTTAAAGATGTCATTTATATCAAAATTATTGCCAGGAAATACTTTGTATTATCCAGGATGCTTAACAAAATATGTAGCAAAAGATTTAGAAGAAAACTATAAGAAGATTTTGAATAAGATTGGTATTGATTTTATTATGCTTAAAGAATCAGAATTTTGTTGTGGAAATCCTGTTCTAAATGCAGGCCATGAAAAAGAAGCAAAAGAACTTGCTGAAAAAAATTTTAAATTGTTCAAGGAAAGAGGAGTTAAAAAGATTATAACTTCTTGTCCTTCTTGTTTTCATATGTTTAAGAGTAATTATCCTAAACTTGTTAAAGATTGGGATATAAAAGTTGAACATATCACTCAAACCATTAATGAAGCGATTAAAAAAGGAAAAATTATTCCTAGAAACTTAAATGAAGATATAACTTATCATGACCCTTGTCATTTAGGAAGATATGAAGGAATTTATGAAGAACCCCGTGATATTCTAAAAAAATCAGGAAATTTAAAAGAAATGAAATTAACAAAAAATTATTCTTTTTGTTGTGGGGGAGGTTCAGGAGTAAAGTCAAATCAACCAGAACTTGCAAATTCCATTGCTAAAGAAAGAGTAGGAATGGCAAAAGAAACAAAAGCCAAAATTCTTTGCACTTCTTGCCCAATGTGCTATCTGCATTTAAAAGAAAATTCAAAAGACATTGAAGTAATGGAATTAAGCCAGTTGTTTAAAAATGAAAAATAAAGGAGAGAAAAATGAAAAACATTGAATTATCAAAAGAAATAGAAAAAAACCAAGAAACTCAAAAAGTGATCTTGCCTATTATGTATTCTTATAAAGACAAAAGAGACAAAATTTTAAGTGAAGAAGAAAAAGAAAAATTTAGAGATGAATTAAGAGTAATAAAAGAAAAATCAATAAATAATATTTTTGAATTAAAGAGAAAAACAATAAAAAACTTAGAAAACAACGGAATTAAAGTTATTGAATCTAAAACTACAAAAGATGCGATAAATGAAATAAGAAAAATAATAGGGAATGAAAAATTAATAATAAAGTCAAAATCAAACACTGCAAATGAAATTGGCTTAAATGATGCTTTGAAAGACAAAGAATTAATTGAAACCGATTTAGGAGATTTTCTTGTTCAAATTTTTGAAGGAAAAGATTTACATCCTGTTCTTCCTGCAGTTAATTTAACTCCTGAAGAAATCTCTACAAAAATAAAAGAAAAATTTAACATAAAAATTAAAGCAAATCCTGAAGAAATCGCAAAATTTGTAAGGGAGCATTTAAGAGAAAAAATATTCAATGCAAAAATTGGGATAACAGGAACAAATGTTATAAGTTCTGACGGAAGTGTTTTTATTTTGGAAAATGAAGGAAATATTTCTTTAACTTCAAGGATTCCTGACAAACATATTATTTTAACAAGTTTTGAAAAGATTGTTGAGAGTAAAGAAGAAGCATTAAAAATAATAAAAGCTTTAGGTGTTTTTGGAACAGGTCAAGATTATCCTGTTTATGTTAATATTATTTCAGGCCCAAGTAAAACAGCTGATATTCAAAATCAATTAATAACAGGAGCACAAGGAGCAAAAGAAGTTTATTTAATCTTGTTAGACAATAAAAGAACAGAAATTCTAAATTCAGAATTTAAAGAGCTTTTATATTGTATCAATTGTGGTGCTTGTTTGAATTTTTGCCCTGTTTATCACCAAATTTTTACAAGGTACGGAGCAAAGTATTTCTCAGGAGCAAAAGGAGTAATCTCTTCTTATTTTAAAGAAAATTCAAAAGAAGCTTACAATAATGGAGCATTTTTTTGTACGACTTGTCAACAATGTAAAGAAAATTGCCCTATGAAAATTGATTTATCTTCTATGATGAGAAATTTAAGAAAAGAACTTGTTAATCAAAACATTGAACCTGATTCTATTAAAGAGATGATGAAAAATGTAAAAGAATTTGGCAATCCTTTTGGAAAAATTGAAGAAGGAAAAACTCCTGATAAATTATACTGTTGTTAAAATTTTAATATTTTTTATATACTCATTAAAATACTTTTTATTGTTTTATTAATAAATATTATAAACTCTTTTATCTTGTCTTTTTTATAAAAGGAGGTTAAAAAATGTTTAAGAAAAAACTTAAGGAGTATATTAAAAAGATAACTATCGTTGATATAGGCTTAATCAAATGGAGTAGTATTTTCTTTGGATTATTCCTTGTTTCTGCTTGGAGAGATTTTTCTAGTTTTGTTGAGAGAACTCATTGGCTTTTATTCTTAGTTATCTCTTTAGGTTTAGGTCTAAGGCCTTTAATCAAATTTTTTAAGAAATAATAAACTTTATTTTTTCTTATTCTTCTTATTTGTTTTTTTATTTTATTTAAACTTTTTATAATCAAATTTTGAATTATCTGATAATATCTTTTTATCTACATCAAAAAATGAACTAATAAAAATAAATTAAAAAATAAAAAAGGAATAATTTATTAATTAGAAGATAAGAAAGCCCACCAAGGTCTTTTTGCTTGAATTACTTCTCCTGTTTCAGCATCAACTTGTGCTTCAACATTCATTCTTGCTTTAAACAAACCTAAAATTCTTGTTTCTTTTCTTGTTTGTAATTCATAAACTACTTTTGTTTGGTTTCCATTACCCACTTCTTTTAATTCAATTGTGCAATTTTCAGTTGAATTACAGTTTTTTAATCTTAATCTTTCTAAAGCTCTTTGTGAAGCAACATCAGGCATTATTTTTATTTCTGCATTTTTTCCATTTGAGAAATTAACTCTTAACCTTGTTCTGTTCTGTTCATCTGTTTCTGTTTCAATCCTTAATTGGGTTCTTATTTGGGTTCTATTTCCTCTTAATTCTTTTAACTCTCCTTCAATGCTTCTTACTTGTAATCTTTGGCCATTTACATCAGTGTAATTTCCTTCTCTTAACATAATCCTCTCCATTCTTTTTTCCATTAAATTTTGTTCAAGAGCTTTATTTTGCGTTTGTGCTTCTAAATTGTTATTTACATTATTTCCTATGTTTTGATTATCTTGTACTAGAGGATTGCTAACATTATTATTCACATTAGGATTTCTAGGATTTGCAGGAACAGCAAGAATTAAAGAAGTCACTAATAAAAATAATATACTCATCAAAAATATTTTTTTCATTTCTTTTTGCCTCCTTTCATCTTTTTATTTTTTCTTATACTATCCCAATTAAATTAGACCTTATAAATTTTTCTTAGACATTAGACTATTCTTAAATATTTTAGTAAATAAAGATTTCATAATTTAAAATTTAGTTTCTATACTTCTGTTTTTGAAAAAAGATAAGCCCCTATAAAAACTACAATTATCGAGCATATAAACAAAACAAAAAAGTCTGATATTAGATTTAGATGAGAGATATTTGTTAAACTTAATCTTAATCCATCAACACCATAAGTTAAAGGATTTAATTTTACAACTTGATTTAAGAGTGAGGGTAAATCTGATAAAGGAAATAAAGCTCCTGATAAAAAGAAAAGAGGCATAAAAATGAAGTTAACTATTAATTGAAAACCTTGCATATCTTCTAGTTTAGAGGCGATTGATGTACCAACTCCTGCAAAAAATATTGAAATTAAAAACATAAAAAAGATAGCTAAAGGAATCATAAAAATACTTGTTGGTTTAAATCCAATTATCAATGAAATTAGAAGAACTATAATTCCCTGTATTGTTGCAACTGTTGCCCCTCCAAGGATTCTTCCCAAAATAATTTTATATCTTGGGACAGGTGAAACTAAAGTTTCTTTTAAAAAACCGAATTGTCTATCCCAAATTATCTCTATCCCATTAAACAAAGAACTTGATAAAACAGTCATTGCGATTATTCCTGGTGCTAGAAATTCAAGATAATTTCCTCCGCCTGCTTTTTCAAATATAGGACCAAATCCAAAACCTAATGCAACTAAAAATAATAAAGGTTGAGCTAAACTTCCTATTATTCTTGGTTTTGATCTCCAATATCTTTTGATTTGCCTTAACCACATAATATAAACAGGTGAATTCATCTTCTACTCCCGAAGAATCTTTTTCTTAACCTCATATGATCTAAACTTGTTGCAGATTCTTCCCTAATTGGTTTTCCTGTTAATTTTAAAAACGCTTTTTCTAATGAATCTGAATTTGTTTTCTTTTTTATTTCTTTAGAAGTTCCAATTATCACTATTTTTCCTTTGTCTATAATTGCTATTTTATCAGCGATTTTGTCTGCTTCTTCCATATAATGAGTTGTTAAGAAAACAGTCATATTTTCTTTTTTATTTAATTTCTTTATATATTCCCATAAAAAATTTCTTGTTTGAGGATCTAAACCCAAAGTTGGTTCATCTAAAAATAAAACTCTCGGATGATGGACTAAGCCTCTTGCAATTTCTAATCTTCTTTTCATACCCCCTGAAAAATGTTTTACTAAATCATCTTTTCTTTCCCATAATTCAACGAGTTTTAATAACTCTTCAATTCTCCTCTTTCTTAATTCTTTTTTTATTCCATATAGAACTGCATGAAATTCCATATTTTCATAAGCTGTTAACTCTTCATCTAAACTCTCATCTTGGAATACAATTCCAAAAGAATGTCTAACTTCTTCTTTTTTAGTCTCTGCTGAAAAACCATTTATCTTTATTTTTCCTGATGTTGGAACCAGTAAGGTTGTTAACATCTTTATTGTTGTTGTTTTTCCTGCTCCATTTGGACCTAGAAAAGCGAATATCTCCCCTTCTTTTACATCAAATGAAATATTATCAACAGCGGTTATATCTTCAAATTTCTTAACTAAATTTTCAACCTCTATCATTTTTTATGTTTTTCTAAAAATAATTTTTTGTTTATAAATATATCTTAATATTTTTACTTTCTTAAAGGTTTTTTATAAGTTAAATTTACTATTTTTCTTATACAATAAATTCATTCCTCCTTTAGAAAAATTATTAAAAGGAAAAATCTTGTTTATTAAGAAGATAAAATAAACTCCCTTTATTAAATTAAAATGTTTAAAAAAATAATTTGTAATAACTGTAAAAATAAAGTTAGTGATAAATATAGCTTTTGCCCTTATTGTGGAAATCCTTTGTCTAAAAATTTTAAGTCTAATAAAAAATCAAATAAAAATAAAGATTATGGGATGTTAGGAGAAAATGATTCTGATACTAATTTTATTGAAGGAGAAATAATCTTACCTAAAGGTATTGAAAAGATGATGAATTCCCTATTAAAAAATTTAAACCTTGAGATTAATGAAGTTTTAGATCAAGAAGACATGAATAATATGAATAAAAATAATAAAATAAACTCTTCTAATTTTAAAGAAAACCCTTATAAAAACAGCCAAGGTTTTAGTATTAGTTTTTCTAATCTTAATCAAAACCCGAAAATTAATATAATCCCTATAAACAAAATTTCTAATAATCAAAATATGAATAACTTTAAAGAAAAAGAAGAGAAATTAATCAAAACTCTTACAAAAGAACAAATTGAAAAATTTTCTAAATTAAAAAAAGAAGAACCTAAAACTGAAATAAGAAGATTTTCTGATGTGCTTGTTTATGAATTTTTAATCCCTGAAGTAAATTCCCTAGAAGATATTTCTTTATTAAAACTAGAGAATAGTATAGAGTTAAAAGCTATAGGCAAAGATATCTCTTATAAAAAAATAATCCCTATTAATAATCCTATAAAAGATTATTCTTTTTCTAATGGAAAATTAATTTTAGAGTTTTCTATAAAAAATTAACAATTTTGTATTTAATATCTTATGTTTAGAGTATATAATCATAGAACATATATAAGGTAAAAATGTTTTATTTAAATTTTATTTATAAAAATAAAAATGAGCCTGCACGGATTTGAACCGTGGACCCCTACCTTATCAGAGTAGTGCTCTAAAACCAGGCTGAGCTACAGGCTCTTATTCTTGTTTTTATTATTTTATTAGTTAACTTAAAGGTTATTTAAAGATTACTTTATTTGTGAATTTGTAATAAAATATAATGAAATAAGGGAAATACTAAACTTTAAAAACCATTTTTTATTAAAGAATTTATGGTTAAAGGGTTTTATCAATATATCAAAGAAGCTTGGAAAAAGCCAGATATTAAATTATTAAGACAAAGAATGATTGAATGGAGAAAAGGAGAAGTTGTAACAAGAGTTGAAAAACCATTGAGATTAGACCGAGCAAGAGCTTTAGGTTATAAAGATAAGAAAGGAATAATTGTTGTAAGAGTTAGAATAAGAAGAGGAGGCCATAAAAGACCAAGACCTAATAAAGGAAGAGGAGGAACAAGATTACACACTAATAAAAATTTAAGAATGAATTATCAGTGGATTGCAGAACAAAGAGCAGTAAAGAAATTCAAAAATTTAGAAGTATTAAACTCTTATAAAATTGGCAAAGATGGCGTTAATTATTTTTATGAGGTAATTTTAGTTGATCCTAATGTTAAAGAAATACAATCTGATAAAAATCTAAACTGGCTTTCTAAAAAAACAAATAGGAAAAGAGTTTTTAGAGGATTAACTTCTTCTGCTAAAAAATCAAAAAGTGTTAATGATAAATGAAGATAATGATTAAAAAGTAAATAAAAATAATTTTAATAAGACTTGTAATAATACCTAATATTTCTTAAAACTGAGATTTTTAAAACTGAGTTATATTTCAGTATACCCAAAATTTATTAAACTAAACTCATTTTAATTTATTATGGAATTAAAAGGGAGTGAAACTTCTAAAAATTTATTGAAAGCTTTTGCAGGTGAAAGTCAAGCAAGAAATAGATATACTTATTTTGCAAGTGTTGCTAAAAAAGAGGGTTTTGAGCAAATATCTTCTATTTTTTTAGAAACAGCAGATAATGAAAAAGAACATGCTAAAGTTTTTTTTAGATATTTAAATGAAATTAATGAGCCATTAGAAATAAATGCTTCATATCCTGCAGGAAAAATAGGAACAACAAAAGAAAATCTTTTAGCTGCTGCTAATGGGGAAAATGAAGAATGGAGTTCTTTATATCCTGAATTTGAAGAGATAGCAAGAAAAGAAGGATTTGATGAAATTGCTGATTCTTTTAAAGAGATTGCAGAAGTAGAACAGGAACATGAAAAAAGATATAGAAGATTATTAAAGAATTTGCAAGAAGCAAAAGTATTCAAAAAAGATAAAGTTGTTAGATGGAAATGTAGAAATTGTGGTTATGTTTATGAGGGAAAAGAAGCTCCTGAATCTTGTCCTGCATGTAAACATCCTCAATCTTATTATGAATTATTAGAAGAAAACTATTAAATTATTAGAAGAAATTATTGATGTTAAAAAATGACTAAAAAATTACAAGTTTATAAATGTGAAATTTGCGGAAATATAGTAGAAGTTTTAGATGAGGGAGCAGGAACTTTGGTTTGTTGTGGTAAAGCTATGACTTTATTAAATGAAAACTCAGTAGAGGCTTCAAAAGAAAAACATATCCCTTTTGTTAATAGAATTAAAGATGGAGAAAATGAAAAAATTGAAGTTCAAGTAGGAGAGATTTTACATCCTATGACAGAAGAGCATTATATTGAATGGATAGAATTAATAACAGAAAAAGAGGTTTTAAGAAAAAACTTAAAACCAAGAGAAGAACCAAAAGCAATTTTTAATGCAAAAGATTTTATTTCTGTAAGAGTTTATTGTAATCTACATGGTTTATGGGTTTTTAAAAAATAATTTTTAAAAATCTTAACAAAATATTCAGTATAAAATAATTCTAGTTTATTCCATAAATTAATAAATAACTTTTTCTTAATTTTTTTATGAGATATAAAGAGTTGTCAGAAGTTTATGAAAGATTAGCATCTACTTCTAAAAGATTAGAAAAAATAAAAATCTTGTCTGATTTTTTAATTAAAATAAAAGATGGAGAAGAAGATATAATCTATCTTTTAACAGGAGAAATTTTCCCTGATTATGAAGAAAAAAAGATGGGAATAAATTCTCAATTAGTTATTAAATCTTTGTCAAAATCTCTTGGTGTTGATAAAGAAAAAATTGTTGAAGAATGGAAGAAAATAGGGGATTTGGGTGAAGTTGCAGAAAAACTTATTCAAAAAAAGAAACAAATAACATTACAATTTTCTGTTCTCACCTCAGAAAAAGTTTTAAAAAATTTAAGAAAACTTCCTGAATTAGAAGGAGAAGGCACAATTAACAAAAAATTATCTTTGATTATTGAATTATTTAATTCAATATCCGGATTAGAGGCTAAATATTTAACAAGAACATTAATTGGAGATTTAAGGATTGGAATTCAAGAAAGCACTATAAGAGAAGCTTTATCTTTAGCTTTTTTTAATGGAAATAAAGAAGCTTCTGAAAAAATTCAAAATTCTATAAATAAATTAAATGATTTGAAAGAAATCTTTTTAATATGCAAACAAAAAGATTTGAAAAGATTAGATGAAGTAAAACTTATTCCTGGAAAACCTATAAAAGTTATGCTTGCTCAAAAAGTAAAAACAATTGAAGAAGGATTTAAAGAAGTAGGGATTCCTTGTGCAATTGAATATAAGTATGATGGAATAAGAATTGTTATTCATAAAAAGAATAATAAAGTTTTCTTATTTACAAGAAGATTAGAAAATGTTACAAAACAATTTCCAGAAGTTGTTGAGTATATTTTAAACTATGTTAAAGGAGAAAATTTTATTCTTGATTCAGAAGTTGTTGGTTTTGATGAAAAAACAAAAACATATAAGCCTTTTCAAAATATAAGTCAAAGAGTAAAAAGAAAATATGAAATTGAAAAATTAAGAAAAGAACTCCCTGTTGAAGTAAATATTTTTGATATTTTATTTTATAATGATAAAGATTTAATAAACATGAAATTTGAAGAAAGAACAAAATTAATAAGAAAAATTGTTCAAGAAATTCCCTTTAAAATTAGATGTTCAAAACAGATTATTACTTCAAACATAAATGAAGCAAAAAAATTTTATGAGGAAGCTTTAAAGAATAATCAAGAAGGGATTATGCTAAAAAATTTAAAAGCTATTTATAATCCAGGAAGCAGAGTGGGTCATATGCTAAAAATGAAACCAGAACAAAGAGATTTTGATTTAGTAATAACAGGAGGAGAATATGGTACAGGAAAAAGAAGTGGGTGGATTTCTAGTTTTATTGTTTCTTGTTCTGATGAAGGAGAGTATTTAGAAGTTGGTAAAGTTGGAACAGGAATAAAAGAAAAATCAGAAGAGGGTTTTTCTTTTGAAGAACTAACAGAAAAAATAAAACCTTTAATAATAAAAGAAGAAGGTAAAAAAGTTTTTATTAAACCCGAAATTGTTGTATCTATTACTTATCAAGAGATTCAAAAATCACCGACTTATTCTTCAGGATTTGCATTGAGGTTTCCTCGATTTGTTTCTATAAGAGAAGATAAACCTTTGTCTGAAATCACAGGTTTAGAAGAAATTGAAGAAGAGTTTAAAAATCAAAAAAACTAGTTTAAAAAAGCTTTATAAAGGATTTTTTCATTATATTTAAATGGATAAAGATAGCAATTATAAAATACAAAACATTGTTGCAACAGCTTCTTTAGGAAAACCTGTTCCTTTAACAAAATTAGCAAGGACACAACCAAATACAGAATATAATCCTGATACTTTTCCTGGTTTAGTCTTAAGGATAAAGGAACCTAAATCAGCTGTTTTAGTTTTTTCTTCTGGAAATCTTGTTTGTACAGGAACAAAGTCCACATTACAAGTAAGACAAGTTATTGATGCCGTTATAAAACAATTAAAAAAAATAAGTGTTAATATAACAACAAAACCAAAGATAACTGTTCAGAATATTGTTGCTTCAGGAACAATTAACTTAAAATTAAATTTGAATTATTTAGCTTTAAAAATGGAAAATACAGAATATGAACCAGAACAATTTCCAGGATTAGTCTATAAATTAGATGAACCAACAGCAACATTCTTATTATTTAGTAATGGAAAATTAGTTTGTACAGGAACAAAGAATAAAGAACAGCTTGAAGAAAGCATGGACAAATTATTAAAGAATGTTAAATCTGCTTTGAAAGATTATAAATAATTCTTTTTAATAATTCTTTTTAGAAATATTCTCTTTTAAAATTCCAAAGATTTTTATATAAAGAAAATTTTTTTAGTTTATGGAAGAGAGAGATAGAGAAACTTATCTTTATGTTGTAGGTTTTGTATTTGCTCTTATCTATTTTTATGTCTTTTCTTTATTTATTTTTATTGATGATTATGCTGTGGGATTAACATGGATGTGTTATTTAGGAATCTTATTAATAACAATTGGGATTTTTTTAAAAAATTCTGATATTGTTTTAAGTCAAGTTTATCTTTTATTAATTCCTGATCTCTTATGGCTGATTGATTTTTTTTATACTCTTATTTTTGGTCATAGTCTTTTAGGTTTTGATAACTTCTTTTTTAGAACACCTTACTTGGAAAGAAAAATTCTTTCATTACAGCATCTTGTAACTCCTTATCTTGCAATTTTTTCGTTATATCTTTTTAAACCTAAAAAAAAGCTAAGACCCCTTTTATTCAGTTTTCTTGAACTAATAGTAATGTTCCTTTTAGGAATCTTTGTTTTTCCAGCATCAGAAGGAATTAATTGTCTTCCTGATTATAATTCTTGTTTTTTTAATAGACCATTAGCTTTTTTAAATTATCAATTTGGTTGGATTCTTGTTGAATCTTTTTTTATTTTAACTGCTTTTTTTATTTTAAGAAAATTAAAATTTTTATGGTCTAATGAAAAAGAGAAATAAAAAATAAAATTTTTTTATTAAAAAACTTTATAAAGTCCTTTTTTTTTATATAATTATGAAAAAAGAGA
>JAAZNJ010000060.1 GCA_012798335.1 Candidatus Woesearchaeota archaeon
CAATACCATAAAAAATTTTATTTTTATTTCTTTTTGCTAAATCATTAATAGTTTTAGCTTGGCCACAACCTATTTCTAATATTTTTGAAAAATCTGAAAAAGTAAGGAAAGTTTCAAGGTAGGATACTGCTTCAGGACATGTATCTCTTTTTAGTCTTTTTAAATCCCTATCACTTATTAAATTTCCTTTTTCATTTCCTGAGTATTTTCTGATGTTTTCATTCACCTTTAATAAGTCATCTTCAAAACTCATAAAATCAAAATAAAAAAGGAGATTATAAAATTTATTGAATTTTATATGATACATCATTTAATCTTCTTTTGGTTGTTCTTCTATCTAATTAAATTCTTCAATTTTTTCAAAGTCTTCTGGATTTTTTAAATCAAAAAAAGGATCAGGATGAATTTTTAAAAATTCCTCTTTAAGCCAAATTGATATTTCCTCAAAAGGAACAGGTTGTTCAAGCCAAATTTTTTTCTGATCTTCTAAATATAAAAGAGGTAAAAATGAGAAAACTTTTTCATCTTTTGAGATATTAAACTCATTAAAAGAAATTTTTTTTTCTGTTTTTGTTTTAAAAATATTTAATAATTTATTATAGACTTCATTAATCTTATCTTTTATACTAATTTTTTTCTTAGGTAAAGAAAATGAACTTTCTCTAATCGCATTTTTCACTGTAATCTGCTTTTTTATTCTTCTATTTTCAGTTGTTATAGCCATGTTAAGAGAATCAATAAGTTCTTGCAAGCTAACTCTCTTAAACCTTGGTAAAGGTGTTTTTGGAATAAGTTCAGGAATTTCCTCATCAAGCTCTATTCTCTCAAATTCACTTTTCTTTTCTTCTTTTTTTCCAAAAAGAATTTCATCGATACTTCTGACGTATTTATTTAAAAGAATTTCAGACTTAATTCTTAACAATAATGAAGCAGCTAATAAAACTTTACTAGAAATAAAAAAATCAGCTTCTTCCATTTCCCTTATTTTCTCTAAATATTTATCTGTTAATACAATTAAGTCAATATCCCAAGGATCAAGTTGTTCTGTGTTTATTAAATCATAAATAATTTCTTGCCAGCTTAGTTCTCTGCTAAATAATAAATCCTGTATTTGCTCTTGTTTTACAGAAATTTTTTTATTTTTGTCTTCAATTTTAATTTCTTCTGTCTCAGATTCTTTTATAATTTCCTCTTTTTTTAAATCAAAGATTCCCATCAATTAACAAAGTTTTTTTGTTTTATATTTGTTTTTAATTATCATCTCAAATTTTTCGAAATTTTTTTGAAATTTTAACAGTATTTTTCTTATCTTTTGTAATTTTTAGTTTTGTAGTACCTAAAAAATCTTAAAAAATAGCTTTCAACTTTATAATTTTTTAAGTATTTTTGTAATTAGATAATAGATAAATAAAAATAATTCACTACTTTAAGTTACTAAAGGCTTGTCATTTTTTAAGGGTAACAAAATAGAAAGATTTAAATATAGCCAAAACCTCTTGTTTTTATCACCTCTTTTTCCCCAGGAGAGGCTTCAGGTTATCTTTTTGACGACTTGAAGAATCTCCCAGGGTTATATTCATCTTTTTTATCCTTTTTTATTGATGTTTTAAGCGATGTTTTAAGTATATTTTAGATTTTAATCAAGAATAAACATAAAAAATTATTATATCGGATTAATTAAGAAAGTTTAATAAGATAAAAGGAGTAAATAAAAATTAGTCATAATATTAATCATAATTCTTATTTTTTAATCATTTTTTACTAGCAAATTCAGAATAATGACATTTTCCACAATATAGTCTACCATTTTTATTCATTAAAAAAACTCCTGGTCCACATCTTGAGCAAGATTTATCTTTTACAAGAGTATCTCCTTGAATTTTATAATGAGCATATTTTTTACTTGTTGGTTGGTTTTTATGCGGTTTTTTACCTTTTTTGTTTGCTTTTACTTTTTTTGCCATTATTTCTTAGCCTCTTCTTTTTTCTTTTTTTTATTTTTATGAATTAATTTTTCTTTTTCTTCTTTAGAAGAATAAATTTGAACATAAATCATAAAAGAACTTAATCCAAAATTACCTTTAATCTTTTCAACATGAATATTTTCTTCAGGAACAGAAAATTCCTTTGAGATAAGTTCTTGAATCTCTTTAAAGGTTGGTGTTGATTTAGATTCTAAATTAAATACGATTTCCTTTCTATTAAAAAAAGGATTCTCTTTATTTTGAATTATTTTTAAAGCCATTTTGTTATTATTTTATTTTAATTTGTTGTTTATTTTTAAATTTATAATAATCTTTGATTTATTAATTTTTAAACTTTGGTTTATTTGATTTTAATTATCTCCTTTCTAACATTTCTTCAAAACTTATTGGAGCATAGAGATTACTAAATTTTTCTATGTATTTATTAATATTTTTAATATTCTCATCTAAACCTTTTATTTGGTATTCTCTTCTAGCTTCTTTTAAATAAGTTAGTATTTCTTGACATTCGTTTTCATTTATTTCCATATAATATTTATTATTTATCATTTTATTTTAATTTATTATCTGTTTAATGATTAGTTTATTTAATTTTGATTATTTAACTTTTATAGCAAAAGTCCCTTTATTTTTAAGATTTAATTTTTGAGCTATTTCTGATTTCTCAGGATTTAAAACACTTATTTTTCCTTTAAAACCCTCTGTTGAATCTTTTGAAAAACAATTTGGACATTTATCTCCTTCATAGATAGTGTTACAATTTTTGCATGCTTTTAATTTTGCCATTTTTGTTAATTATTTGTTATTAAGTCCTATTTTTTCTTTTTTC
>JAAZNJ010000061.1 GCA_012798335.1 Candidatus Woesearchaeota archaeon
CAACTGGTATATACTTTTAGACGAAGCCCACAAGGGTGATCGTGAAGATAGCAAAAGACAAACATTCTATTCTATTTTAAGTAGAAATGGCTTTATTTTTAACTTTTCTGCAACGTTTACAGATGATAGAGATTATGCAACCTGTGTTTATAACTTTAACCTTGCAAGATTTATCGAAGAAGGGTATGGAAAGCATATTTATATTTCAAAAGAAAATATCAAAGCATTAGAAAAAAAAACAAGATTTCACCGATGCAGAAAAACAAAAAATATTACTTAAAATATTTACTTTACAAGCAGCAATCAATAAACAATTTGAAGAAATTAGGAAAATCTCAAATGATTTATATCATAAACCACTTTTACTTACACTTGTTAATTCTGTAAACACCGATGATTCTGATTTAGAGATATTTTTCAAAGAAATCGAAAAAATTGCATTAGGCAATGGCAATAAAGAAATTTTGGAAAAAGCAAAAGAGGAAATTATTGCCGAACTATCTTCTAATGAAGCAAAATTTGAGTTTGAAGCAAAACAATTAAATCAAAATTTACAAGATATAATTCAAAATTTAAATTATTCTGATATTTTAAGCTATGTCTTTAACTCATCAACAAACGGAAAAATTGAAGTTTTAAAGATACCATCTAATAAACAAGAGTTGATATTTAAACTTGCTACTTCCGATAGGCCATTTGCTTTAATGAAAATTGGTGATATTTCAGAATGGATAAAAAATAAGCTTAGCAATTATGAAATAATAGAAAAATTTGATAACGAAAGCATTTTCAGAAATCTTAATAATAACGAAGATATTTCAATATTAATGGGCTCTCGTTCTTTCTACGAAGGATGGGACAGCAATAGACCAAATATCATTTTGTTTATCAATATTGGGAAAGGCACAGATGCCAAAAAATTTGTGCTTCAATCTATTGGGCGAGGAGTAAGAATAGAACCATTACCAAATAAACGAAGCAGAGCTGTTTACCTTTATAATAATCAAGAAATAGATAAAGATATTTTTGAAAACATAAAAGATTATATTGAACCGCTTGAAAGTTTATTTGTTTTTGGAACAAAAGCAGATAACTTAAAAGAAGTTATAGAAACTTTAAAACAAGAAAAACCCGAAGTTTTACTTGGCGATTTATTTGAAATTAATCCTGCCGTTAAGGACAAAGATTTACTTATTCCTGTTTACCGTGATTCAGACAAAATCGTTGTTGAAGAAAAAGATATTGTTAAATACCCTATTCATCGCGATGATTATGAAATGGTAAAAGATTACTTTAACTACATTGGAGATAAAATAGCATTATGCAAATTTGACTGCGATGTAAGAGTATTAAATAAAATAAAAGAAGGTTTTAATGTCCATAAAAATGATTATTTTATCGAAACAAAAGAACAATTAAAAATCAATAACCCAGAATTTTTATTACAAAATATATTTAAACATTTTTCAAATAAAACAAAAGAGTTTCAAACATTTAAAAAACTTGATGAAGAAATTATACATTTCAAA
>JAAZNJ010000062.1 GCA_012798335.1 Candidatus Woesearchaeota archaeon
AGATAAATAAAAGAATAAAAGAAGAGATAAAAAAACAAAAAATTAAGACAGAATTATTTATCGGAGGAAGTTATGCTAAAGGAACATTAATAAAAAAAGGAATTTATGATGTAGATGTTTTTTTAAGATTTGATAATTCTTACAAAAGTGAAGATATCTCAAATTTAACAGAAGAAATATTAAAGAGGATAAAGATAGATTATAAAAGAATACATGGTTCAAGGGATTATTTTAGATTAGATATTTCAAAACTTTTTTTTATAGAATTAATTCCTGTAATAAAAGTTAAAAAATCAGAGGATGCAAAGAACATAACTGACTTATCTTATTTTCATGTCTCATATATAAAAAAGAAGATAAAGGATAAAAAAATTTTAGATGAAATAAAAATAGCAAAGGCATTTTGTTATGCACAAAATTGTTATGGAGCAGAGAGCTATATTCAAGGTTTTTCAGGGTATTCTTTAGAATTATTGATTTGTTATTATAAAAGTTTTTTAAGATTTATAAAAGAGATGAGTAAAATTAATGAGAATGATAAAAAGATAATAGACATTGAGAAATTATACAAAAATAAAATAGATGTATTGATTAATATGAATAGCTCAAAAATGCAATCTCCAATAGTTTTGATTGATCCTACTTACAAAGAAAGAAATGCACTTGCTGCTCTTTCTGAAAAGACTTTTAATAAGTTCAAAAAAGCTTGTTCTGAATTTTTAAAAAAACCAAGTATAAACTATTTTGAAGAAAAAAAACAAGATTTAATAAAAATCAAAGAGAAAGTTAAAAAAGAAGATTTAGACTTGATTTTTATAAGTTTAGAAACAGATAAACAAGAAGGAGATATTGCAGGAACAAAATTATTAAAATTCTTTAATTATCTTTTAAGAGAAATTGAAAAATTTTATTTAATAAAAAACAAAGGATTTGAATATTTAGGAAATAAAAATGCAAAAGGTTTTATTTTAGTTAAAGCAAAAGAATTTATAGAATTTAAAGGTCCATTTTTAGAAGATAAAAAAAATTGTGATGCTTTTAAAAAAGAGCACAAGAGTACTTACACTAAAAATAAAAGGCTTTATGCTAAAGAAATTTTTAATAAAAAAATTGAAGATTTTTTAAAAGAATTTATTTCAATAAATTCTCAAAGAATTCTTGATATGAATATTGTTGATGTAAAGTTTGAAAAATAAGAACGTATTTTTATTCATAATCATCTCTTTTAGGATTATATTTTTTCCATGAATAAAAATCAGGAAAATTTGAAGGAGCCTCTTTCCAAGATTCTAATCTTTCAATATCTGAAAAATCATATTTACTATCATAAAAATTATCCATATACCAATTCTCCAATTTTAATCTTAAAGCTGATGAAGATGGAAGAAAATGTTTTATTGAAACAGGAATAATTTTTTTATCTTTTATTTTATTTTTATCAATTTTTTCCCATAAAACTTTTTTTAAAGGATTTTTAATAGAAGAATTAATAATCCTTATTGGTTGACCGCAATTTTCATTTTTTTCTATTTTATCTGGAAAAATATTCTCAAAAAAGAATTCATAAGCTTGTGCTTCATGATTTAATAAAAAATCTTGGATTATCAACCAATCGTTATTTGGATTTTTATGAGTGATAAGCTCATCTGCATCTAAAATTAAAGCATTTTTTGTTTTTACATAAGATAAAGCTTTATTTCTTGTTGATGAATATCCTTCAAATTCTAAGTCTATAACTTTCATATTATCATAATCTTTTTTTAGTCCTTCCAAGATTTCTCTTGTTCCATCAACAGAACCAGTGTCTATGATTATTGCTGATTCAACAAAAGGGACATGGGAATGAATAAATCTTTCTATTCCTCCTGCAGGATTTATTTTTTCATCTCTAACAATTGAACATAAAGTAGTATCTGGAAGTTTAGAATATGAACTTATTCTTTTTATTTCTTTGAATTTGTTATTCATTTTTATTATTAATCTCAAATTTATTTTAAACTTTGAATTTTCCTTTTTATAATAAATCTGTAATAAAACTTGTTTATTTTTATTTATTTGAGAGTTTTTTCAAATAAGGACACAAAAGATTCTACAAAAAAATCAGAATTCAACCAAACTGCAATATCTTCTTGACTCTTATCTTTTTTATCATCTGTTATATAAAACAAAATTTGATTTTTATCTACTATAAAAAATTTAGCTTTGATTTCTGTTTTTTCTATTTTTACTCCAAATTTCTTTTCTAATTCATTTATTAATTTTACATCCCCATAAAGTGCCATTTTTATTTTTATTTTCATATCTTTTAAAATAGAAATAGTTTCATAAAATAATTTGAATTTATTTTTTGTCTCTTCAGCATCTAAACAAATGATTACTTCTTTTTCCGCATTTCTTATAATATCTCTTATAAAATTAGAGATATTTGATTTTCCTGTTATTGAAGAAGAGATTTCTTCTTTTTTTACAGGGTTTATCCCATTTCTATACAATTCATTTAATTGATTAAACTCTTCTGTCTCTTTAACTTTAGATAATGTTTGTATTTTTTCATCTGCTTCTTGTTTTACATCCATCTTTATTCTTTCTAAGATTAATTCTGGTTTTATTCCTAAATATTTTACAGGCTTTCCCATTCTTACTATTGTGAAACCTTTTTTTTCTAAACTCTCAAGAACATCATAAACTCTACTTCTAGGAACTTTTGATATAGAAGCAATTTCTCCAACAGAAGCCACTCCTTTTGTTAATAAAGCGAGCCATACTTTTGTCTCATAAACATTAAGATCAAAATAATCTTTTATTTTATTTATTAATTCTTGTTGTAGTATCATTTTATATTTGTTTATCGTTTATTTTTATTGTAAAAGTCATAAAAAGGATTATTAATATTAGACTCTCTTGGTCCATTAATTATTTTTATGTAATCTTCAGCAGTTTTCTCCAAAACAAATTTCAATAATCTTGGAATCTTTGATTCCAAATCCAAAAGTTCAAAGAGCTTATCTTCTAAAGTTTCCCTTTCTTTTCTAGAAATATGTTTAAATAAATTAGTTAAGTCCTCTGTTCCATGTTTATAAGAGACTTTTTTTAAAAAATTTTGGTATTTCTCAATTTTTCTAATATAATAACCATTAATAAGTTCTCTTTTTAATAAAGGAACATCTAAATTAGTAAGATAGCTATCATTTAAATCTAATTTTTTTATTATCTTATTTTTTTTATTTTCTTTCATAAAAAACAAAAATAAATCCCCTTTATAAATCTTTTGAAATGTTACATTTTTGTAGTAACAACAAAACTCAAAAAATCATTAAAGAAAACTTAATATAAAGGTAAATCTTAAAAAATATAGAGAAAATGACAACCCCTTATGAAATATATTTAAACAGTTGGATTATTGTTTATCATAATCAAGATAGAATTCCTGGTTGTTTAAAGAACATAAAAGATGGAATTTTGTATTTAAATCCTTTTCAATCTTTTAGACCAAAAGGTAGAAGTATTGAATACTTTTTAAAAGAAGATCCTAGAGGTTATGCTATTCCTATGATGAATATCAGGATTGAACCAACAACAAAAAAAGAAGTAGAGAAAGATATCTATGAGATGAATAGGTATTTCCCTAAAAAAGATATTGATATAATCAAAGAATTAAAAGTCTTAAAAGATAAGAAAAAATAATTCCTAAAAAGATCCCTGAACTGATAAAAGGCATTGCAGGATAAAATTTCTTTTTTTCAGAATAAAATAAAAGCAATGACAAACCTAATGTTGCTCCGAAAATAACAGATAAAGCAGGAAAAAAACCTCCTATAAAAGGAGAAAGCCCAAATGGGAGATTAACATTTTTTGTTAATAAAATAACTCCTGCTGTTATTATTGGAAAAACAATATCTCCCCCGCCTAAAATTGCAACACCTGTTTTTATTTTTATTTCTTTTTTATTTTTGCCTTGTTTTTTTCTTATTTTTTTTATCTTTTCAAATTGTTTTTTAGATAGATAGGGGATAAAAAATCCTCCAAAAACTTTAACTTTATCCATTTGAAATTTTGCCATTTTTTGCATTATTCCAGAATGCCAAACAGCCCACATATCATAAATGGAAATTAAGATTAATAAAATAATAATTCCAAAAAAATTAAGGAATGAAACAAAAATGCATGCAATTCCAGGATAAATAAATAATTCTGTTAAATTGTGAATTAAGATATTTCTTTTAAAGGTTTTTAAGTAAGATAAAAATAAAGAAAAAGGAATAAGAAAAATCCAAAATATTTTTTCTTTTGGAAAAAATGCAATCAATGAAATAAGTAAAGAAATTGAAACCACAAGATAAAACCAGACCTTCATTAAATGCTCAAATTTAAATTTTATTAAAAATAAAAAGATAAAAATAGAAAGAATAAATGAAAAAACTATTGAACCAAGATAAACATTATAGTCTGAAGATGTTTCTGCTTTTGGGGGATTAATCCAGGATAAAACAGGATTCTCAACAAGAACTTTTGTTCCATTAACTTCTTGAGTTATATAAAATGGATTTGTTGAAATAACATAAAGGCCTATAAACTGAGTTAATAAAAACATAGAAATTATCAATAAAGTTATTTTAAGATTATGCTTCATTGTGAAGATGTCTCCTGTTTCTTTCTCTTAATCTTCCTATTAAAATACTTGTTCATGATTGATTTATCTTTTTTATTTCTATATAAAAAATATAAAGAGGTTTTTAAAATGTTTTATTAAAATTATCTTAATCTTAAAGTTTCTAAATTTTTAGGAACATTAGTTTCAACTTTATTCAATTTGTAAAGAGCAGATGCTAAATCCATAGATTTTGAGCTTTCACCATGGTTAATAATAATTTTTTTAGGTTTAGGATTTACATTATTAAAAAATGAGATTAGTTCATTTCTTCCTGAATGAGCACTGAATCCAACAATTGTTTCTACTTCCATGTTTATATTAACTATTTCTTCTTTTCCATCCACAATCATTCTTGTTTCTTTTAGACCTTCTTGAACTTGTCTACCTAAAGAACCAACTCCTTGATAACAAACAAAGATTAAAGTGTTATTTGGATTTGATGCAAACTCTTTAAAATATTCAACAGAAGCACCTCCAACAAGCATACCTGATGTTGCTAAAACTAAACATGGGCCTCCTTCAATTACTTTTTTTCTTTCTTGAGGAGAACCGACTCTATAAAAAATATCAGACATAAATGGGCTATTATCTTGAAAAACTTCTGATCTAACTTTATTCCCTAAAAAATCAGGATATGCTGTATGAATTGCATTAATATCCCAAATCATACCATCAATGTAAATAGGAATTTTTTTTATTTTACCCTGTCTTATTGCATCTTCTAAAATTAACATTGTCTCTTGGGCTCTACCTAAACCTAATTCAGGGATTAAAATTTTCCCATTTCTTTCAATCGTTTTAGAAACAAGCTCAATGAGTTTGTCTTCTGTTTCTTTTCTTGGTGGAAATGAATCATTTTTAGAACCATAAGTTGATTCTGTTATTATTGATTCAACTCTTGGAAAATTGCAGATAGCAGGATCTAATAATCTAGAATAACCATATTTAAAATCAGCAAGATAAACTAAATTATGCAATCCATTTCCAATATTAAAATGACATACTGCCCCCCCAAGTACATGGCCAGAATTATAAAATGTTAATCTTACATCAGGGGTTATATCTGTAACCTCATTATAATTTAAACAAATGCTATGTTTTACCATCTCTTTTATGTCTGAAGAATCAAAAAGAGGTTTTGAAGCTTGTTTATAAGCAACACCTATAAAATCTAAAGCAAGTAATGCAGCAATATCTCTTGATGGTGCAGTCATATACACTGGGCCTTTATAACCCATTTTATATAAGTAAGGCAATAAACCAACATGATCTAAATGAGCATGACTTATAACAACAGCATCTAAATTAGCAAGGTTAAATTCAGGGATATCTAAATATGGAAATTTATCTGTTCCATTTGAAGCTACGTCTAAACCACAATCTAATAAAACTTTAGAATTGGGTGTTTGAAGAAGTATAGCACTTCTTCCCACTTGTTTTGCTCCTCCTAAAAATGTAACTCTAACCCACTCTTCTACTTTCTCAGGATTCCATTCTTTGTAGATTTTTTCTCCTATAGAATTTAAAAATTTTCTTCTGTAATTATTATTTGCATACAAAACTTCTCTTATACTCTCTGTAATTTTACTTTTTATTGTAGAAGATCTTTGAACTTGAGGTGTCCAAAAAGTTTTATCTTTTATTTCATCAAGCAACATTCCTTGTTTTCCTATTACTAAACCGGGTTTTTTTGCTTCAATTATAACAATACTTCTTTGAACATCAAAAATCAATTGATTTATTTCTGCTTCACTAGGGATAATTTTTTTTATTTCAGCTTCTGCTTGTTCTTGAGGCATTAATATTTCTTGATCTGCTCTTAACTCAATTCTCTTTTTAATCTGAGAAACAATCTCTTTAATTTTTGACTCTCCTTCAAGAAAAAATTTTCTATTTTTTGTGTATACAACTATATTTGCGCCTTCAAAATTAGCTTCATAGATATTACCATCTAATTGATCAGTTATATTTTTTAAAATGTCCATATTATAAAATTATTTATTTTGTAAAATTTTTATTCGTCTTTATATGCAGATTGAATTTCTTGAGATACCACTTTTTTTATTCCGTCTTTAGAAATTGTAAAAACATCAATTCCAAACCCACTACCAATATCTCTTTGTGTTGAAGATTTTATTGACTCAATAGCAAGTTTTATTCCTTCTTCTAATGAAATATCTTTTTTGTATTGTCTTTCAAGAAATCCTAATACATAAGGCATACCACTACCAAAATTTGCATCATAATCTTCCACTTTTGTAACACTCCCTGCAGGTTCTATAGAATAAAGTTCAAATTTTTTATCCTCGTTTAATCCCCCTAAAAGACTACCCATTTGTGTTGGAATCATAGATGGTTGCCTTATCCCAGAATATAAAATATTTGATAATAAATTCGCTGCTTGTTTAACAGAAGGTCTTGTTCTTGATTTTAATTCCTTTAATTTTAATTCTGCTGTTAAAAGTTTTTCAACTCTTTGAATATCTGAAACCATTCCTGTTCCTGAAATTAATAAATAATCGTTTATTTGTTTTGTTTTTTGAGAATTTTTGTTCATAACTAAATTTCCTGCTGTGCTCTGTCTATCAGAAGCCATTACAATTCCATCTTTACAAACAATTCCTAATATTGTTGTTCCTGTCTTTAATAAGTTATTTTTTAATTCTTCATCCATTTTAATTTTACCAATTTTTTTATTGACTTAAATTCCTTTAGAATGATCTCTCAAGATGAATTAAAAACAGCTAAAGGGTTTATAAATTTTTGGATTTTAAATTTATACAAATATTTATAATGAGTTTGGATTTTATTAACAAATGGGAGTATATTCATATTCTAAGTTAGATACTTTTGAAAAATGCAAGTTAAAGTATAAATACAAATATATTGATAAGATTATTCCTAAAATACCAAAAAGTATTGAAGCACATTTAGGAAGTTGCGTTCATGAAACTTTAGAATGGCTTTACAAACAAGTACTAAATGGAGATGTTCCTTTGATAAATGAGGTTATTGAAGATTATTCAGAAAGATGGATAAAGAATTACACACCTGATATTGCTATTAACTCCTCAAATTTAAAATTAGAAGATTATTTTAATAAAGGAATTGAATTTTTATTAAAATATTATTTAAAGCATAAACCGTTTAATGATAATACATTATTTCTTGAAGAAAAAATTGAACTAGACCTTTTAGATAAAGAAACAAAATCTGAAAACAAAATAATAGGTTATGTGGATAGGATTTCTTTTAATGAAAAAAATAATGAGATAGAAATTCATGATTACAAGACTTCTTCAACAATGTTCCAAAAAGAGATGACAGAAACAAGCAAGCAATTAGCAATTTATTCAATGGCAGCAAAAAAAATTTTTGGAGAAGATAAAAATGTTTGTTTAATTTGGCATTTTCTTGCGTATGATAATGAAATAATAATAAGAAAAAATAAGGAAGAACTTGAAGAAGTAAAAGATGAATTAATAAAATTGATTAAAGAAATAGAAAATACAACAAATTTTCCACCAAACCCTTCTAAATTATGTAATTGGTGTGAATATAAAGATATATGCCCTTATTCAAAGTTAGTTTGTTAAAATTTTAAAAAAAATCTATTTAAAAAAATATTCTCTTCTAAAGATTTGAAGTTGGTGATAAAGGTCTTTCTTTCCAGGTGAGGGCATTTTATATCC
>JAAZNJ010000063.1 GCA_012798335.1 Candidatus Woesearchaeota archaeon
AAGATTCAAAAAGAAATAATTAAGAATAGTGAATAAGTATGATTCTTTAATTAATAAAGGAATTATATAAAAAATTTATGTTACTACCTGTTACTAACATTTAGTACTATTGAATAATTTCATTTTGTTGTCATCATAAAGTTTATAAAGTACTGAGAATTAAGAAAATTACAGAAAACAAAGTTTTCTGCAATTAAAAAAAGGATTAAAAAAATAAAAATGAACACAAAAAGAATATTAGTTTCTTTTTTGTTAGTAGCTAGTTTCTTGTTTTTAGCTGTAAGTGTAAGTGCAACAAATGACTTAACAGATTCTAGTTTGGATTCTGTTTCAGTTAATGACATTGTTGTTTATGGCACAGGATCCCAAACAGCAAGTGTTATTTCAGGAGAAACTATAGAAGTTAAAGTTAAGTTTACAATAGCAGATCTAGGAAATGACAGTAATGGAAATCCAATATTGAGTGCATCAAACATGCAAGTAAGAGTAGAATTGGACAGTGAAAAAGATACTGTTATTGAAACAACTCCTTTATTTGATGTAGAGGAAGGAAAAACTTATATAAAAACTTTAGAAGTTAAAGTTCCAAAAGATCTTAGTGAAGAAGAGTTAAGTAATGATTTGACTCTTAACATTAAAATTTGGAATAAAGACTATAAAAATGATGAAATTAAAGACATCAGTATAAGAGTTCAAAAACCTTCTTATGAGTTGTCTATAAAATCAGTGCTTACACCAAATACTATTGAAACAGGACAGTCTGTTCCTATAGATATTGTTTTGAAGAATGTAGGCTATAACAAGGCTAAAGATATTTACATAACTGTTAGTGTTCCAGAATTAAACTTGGAAAAAAAGGCTTATTTAGGAGATTTAATTTCTCTTGAAGATACTTCAAGCGATGATGATGAAACAAACACAATTAACGCAAGAGTTTATGTTGAAATACCTTTTACAGCAAAATCTGGAGAATATGCCTTGTCTGTTAAAGCTGAAAATGATGAGACAAAGACAACTTTAACCAAAAAAATTGTTGTGGATAATGGTGTTTCTGATTTAATAATGAAATCAGGAAACGATTTAGTATTACTTAACCCAACAAGCAAATTAAGAGTTTACAAAATTTTATATAACTCTAATGAGGTTGCAGTTGTTTTACCACCTACTTCAAGTAAAGTTGTTTCATTAGACATACCAGAAGGGGATTACTCTTTTGATGCTACTGTCTTATACAATAATGAAGTATTGGGAACTTTCAAGTTCAGCGGTTCAAATAAAGCTACAACAACAAAGACTGATGCTGTTTTCGTTTTAACAATAGTTTTAGGAGTTATATTCTTAATATTGTTAGTGGGGTTAATTGTTTTAATAACAAAAAAACCACAGAAAACAGAAGATTTTGGAGAAAGCTACTATTAAAAGAATTTTTTATTTTTTTCTTTTTATTATTTTTCTTTTATTATATTCTTAATTAGATGAATTATATAATTTAAATAATTATAAACAATAAAAAACAAAATGGAAGAGTTATTTAAGAAAGAAAATATATTTAAGATAGAAGAATATGAGAGATATAAAAATAAATTGAGAAATACTCTTAATTCATATTCTGATTCTCTTTTAAAAGAAAAATTAAATGAAATGTTAGAGAATAAAGAAGAAAAACCAAGGTTAGAAGAAAGAATTATGATTGAAGAGCTTAAAACAAGGAAAAATGGTAAATACAATGAAGATATTGCTAATTTTTATGAAGATATTTATTCTATAAAAAAGTATAATCCAAAACAAGAAGAATTTAAAAGAGATATTAGTAATACTTTTAACATGATGTTTAATCTTAAAAAAGATAAAAATGTAAATGTAGAAGAGATAGTAATAAAATCTATCTGTTTAGGTTTAAATCTTTTATATAATCAAAAAATAGACAAAAGAGAATTATTTTTGTTAGAAAGAGTAATTGATAATTTGCCTTTTAATGAAATAAGAATAGAAAATACTCAAAGATTTCAAAAATTTTATTCAAAATTTAAAGAATATTGCATGAACAGATATTTAGAAGACTTTGATTAGATGATATAAAGTATTTTACTTATTATTTAATCTTAAACTTATTATCTTACTCACACCTTCAGTCATACTAACCCCATAAAGATTAGTAGCATTAGAGATTATTTCATCATTATGTGTAATAACAATATACTGGCCTTTTTGCATATATTCTTTTAAGAGTTCAGCAAGTCTTTCAGAATTTCTTTTATCAAGAGCAGCATCAATCTCATCAAATATGTAAAAATAATAAGGTTTGTATTCTTGTATTGCAAAAATCAGAGATAAAGCTATTAAGGTTTGTTCTCCTCCTGACAAGGATTTTATATCAAAGATTTTTCCATGTCCTGCTTTAAGAATAATGTTTACTCCTTTAGAAAAGGGATCTTTTTTATCTTCTAATTCTAAAAATACTTGACCTTTTTGACTCAGTTGAGAAAAGTTTCTTGAAAAAACTTCGTTTATAGAATTAAATGTTTGTAAGAATGTTCTTTTTTTCTTTATATCTATCTCTTCTATAATCTTTAAGATATTCTCTTTTTCTTTAAGAATTTGTTCTGCTTTTTCTTTTATAGAATCATACTCTTGTTTTACAAGATCATAAACTTCCAAAGCTCTAAGATTAATAGATCCCAAAGAAGATAATTCTTGATTACACTTTAATAATCTTTGATTAAGATTTTCTCTAGATGCTTTAATTATTTCTACATTTTGAAAATTTAATAATTCAATTTCAAGATTAGATATCTCTGCATTAATTTTTGCTTCTTCTATTTTTTGATTATTTGTTAATTGCTCTATTTCATAAATTTTATTTTGTTTTTGGGAGATTTCAATCTCTTTTTCTCTTATCTGTTTTTGATAATTTTCCTTTTCAGAAACTAGTTTGTTAAATCTTTCTATTATTTCTTGTTCTTGTTTTTTCTTTTTTTCTAATTCTTTCTCTAGTAAAGATATTTTTTCTAAAGATTCGTTAAGTTCTTGATTTATTTCTTCTTGTTCATTAAGATTATTCTTCAAAGAAGAATTTATTCTTTCTAACTCCCTTATTTTAAATGATACCTCAGAATCTAAGTTCTCATTATTTTTTAAAGATAAATTTTGTATTTCTAATCTAATTAATTCATATTTTTCTTCAATGTTGGAATCTTCTTCAACTTCTTTTTCTAAGAGGTTTACTCTCTTTTCAAGATCACAAATTTCTTTTTTTAGATTTTCTATTTTTTCTTGAAAATCTTTTATTTTTGATTGTTTTTCATTGATAGATGATAATTTTATTATATCAGAATTTGCCTTAGAAATATTAAAAATTAATTCTTCAATTTCTTGATTTAAAATCTTTTTTTTATTATAGATGTCACTAATCTCTTTATCTGATTTTTCAATTGTAGTTTTTAATGTGTTGATTTTTTCATAAGATTCATTATGAATTTCTTTTATATGCTCTGGGGTTATCTTACTTTTACATAAAGGACATACATCCATTTTAGAGATTTTCTCTATTGTTTTTTCTTGGTTTTCAATCTCATTTTCCATCACACTTGAATTTTTTTCTAATTCCAATTCTTTTTTTGATAAATTTTCAAAGAGTGCTTTTTTTTCATTTAAAGAGATTTTAAGAGTTTCTATCTTATCAGGATTAATTTTTAAATCAATTATTCCTTCTGATAAAGATTTTATTTCTTTTACTAAGAATTCAGATTCATTAAAATAATAAGAAAGATTATTTTTTTTGTCTTGCAATCTTTCTTTTAATATTTTTAATTCTGACTTTATTGAATAAAATTTTTTTCTTTTAGTTTCTATAATTTCAAGTTCTTTTTTCTTAGATTCTATTTCTTTTTTATCTATGAAGTTAGAAGGTTTTCCTTTTTGAATTTCATTTATTTCTTTTTCCAAAGAAACAATTAAATTTTCAAATTCCATTTTTTCTTTTTTTAAAGAGGAAATCTTCTTTTCATAATTTTCTTTTTTTACATTTAATCCTGCAAGAGAAGTCCTTATGTTAATTATTTCCTGATTTAATATTTCTTGTTCTGTGCCAGTAGCTTTTTGTATAGAAAGATTAATTATAGAAATTTTTGATTCTAATGTTTCAATAGAAGATTTTATATTTTGTAAGTTTTTCTTTTCATTTTCACTATTTTTATTTAGAGATTCAATTTTGTTTTTTATTTCTTGAATTTCTTTTTTCTTTTCATTTAAATCAAAAGTTAAAATACTTGCTTTTAAGTTTTTACTTTCCTCTTCTAATTTTTTGAATTTTAAGGCTTGTTGTCTCTCTTTTTCAAGATTGTTTAAATAAATTGATCTCTCTCTAAGAACAGAATTAATCTCTTTTAATTTTTCATCGGTTTTATTTAGCTCTTGTAAAGATTTTTCTTTTCTCATTTCATAAATAGAAATTCCTGCAACTTCTTCTATTACTTGTCTTCTTTCTTCTGTTTGCATTCTAACAAAATTTTGTATTTCTCCTTGAAGAACAATATTAAAACCATTGGGGTCTATACCTGCTTCAGCAAGAACAGTTAAAACTTCTTGCCTACTTTTTGTTTCTTTATTAATTCTATAAATACTTTGACCATTCCTTCTTACTATTCTCTCAATAGAAACTTCTTCTTTATCCAAAGAAAAGACATGATTTGAATTGTCTAATATTATTTCAACACTCGCTTCTTTTGAAGGTGAAGCTGCTTTACTCCCTAAAAAAATTAGATTTCCTGCTTTTGCAGCTCTCATAGATTTAATATTTAATCTTCCAAGAACAAAACATAAGGCATCAGAGATATTGCTTTTACCACTACCATTTGCTCCAACAATGACATTTATTCCGGGAGATAAAGGTATTTCTGTTTTTCTTGGAAAACTTTTAAACCCATAAATCACCAATTTTTTTATGTAAACCATGAACTGAATAAGAATTTCAGCTTTTTAAGTATTAAGAATTATTAAAGAGGAAGATTATTTTTTAAAATAATTTTTGTTGTTTAGTTTTTGAACATGTTTCTTTCCAAGTACTCCAAGATTTTCTAAATATTCCTTTGTTTTTATGTTTTTTAAAATTAGACTCTAAAAAAGTGCATGTTTTTGGATCAGAGGTATAACCAGAACCAATTTCTTCTCCATAAATCTCTCTTAATTTGTCCATTTCTTTTTCTCTTATACATTTTGCGATTATAGAAGCTGCAGAGACCTCAACATAGTTTACATCTGCTTTATGTTCTGCATTAATCTCAAGATTTGATAAATTCTCTACTTTTGTCTTTAAATAATCTTTCCATTTGTTTATAGAAACAGAAGGGCAGTCAATTATTACTTTTATTCTTTCTTTACCATCATTTATTTTGTTAATAACTTCTGCCATTTTAATTGCTTCTAATTCATTCAAATTAATTTTATTTTTATTAGAAGAATCTATCTCTTCTGGGAGTATAATAACAAAATCATATTTTATTGATAATTCTTTTATTTTTTCAAATAAGAATTCTCTTCTTTTTTGAGTTAATTGTTTAGAATCTTTAACTCCTAAATTTTTTAATTCTCTCTCATATTTAGAATCAATTAAACATCCTGCAATTATCATAGGTCCAATAACAGGCCCTCTTCCTGCATCATCAATTCCAAGGATCAACATCTAACAAAAAAATCTTGATAGTTTTTAAAGATGATGTTAATAAATTAGTTAATTTTAAAAGCCATAAAAAGTTATAATTTACATCTTAAGATTTAGATAGGATAGCGGGGTAGAGCAGCCTGGAGTGCTCGTCGGGCCCATAACCCGAAGGTCGTGCGGTTCAAATCCCACCCCCGCTATAATTCATCTCGTCAAATTCAAATTGTTTAGTTATTTTTATTAATAATCTCTAAAATTTATATTAAGAACATTATATTATTAATAATAAGTAATAGAAAATATTATAAACTATAGAGGGGTTACAAAAAAATGTTAAAAAATATTGAATCAAGAATAGGATTTTTTCCTTTGTCAGGCCAAGGAAGTTTTATACTGAAAAAAGCTAAAGAGAAAAATATTTATTTAATGAATTTCTCTGATATAGTCAAAGAGGTTTTAGATTCTACACAAAATTCTAATGAAGAGATTTATTCAGAAGGAAGTTCTCCTATTCTAAATTTGGGATATTTTAAATATTATGATACAACAGATTCTGTGATAAATCATCCAAGCGGAGAGGTTTTAATCTGTTTGAATCAAGAAGAATTATTAAACAAAAATAAAAACTTAGAAATAACATTAAAAAAATCAAATGGTTACTGCGAAAAAGAAGAAAATAAAAATGGTTGGTTTTTATCAAATGAAAAAGAAGAAGCAGAAGAAATCTATAACCAATTAAAAAGAAGTAAAAATGTCATAATTGTTCCTAAAAATGAACTTGAAAAAAGCGGGGTTTATAAAACAAAAGAAGAAGCATTAAACTCAGAGGTTTTAAGATTTTTATTTAGGGATAAAAATTTGCATAAAGAATTTGTTGATTATTTTTTTAAAACAATAGAAAATGAAAAACTAAACAAGTATGGAATGCCTATATTTTTTGGAAAAACTTTTTCAAATATTCCTGAGATTGGGGTAATAAGACTTGGAAATTTTAGAACAAGAGCTTATTTAATAAGGGGAGGAGATGATAAAAATAGGAGATATTCTTTTTTTGGGAAAATTGTTTGATAGGAGATTAATAAGAAAAAAATTAATAATAAAAAGATTTAAAAGTTTTCTTTTATATTTGATATAAACCCCTCATAGCATAATGGTAATGCAGCCGGCTGTAGACCGACCTATCCAAGTTCGATTCTTGGTGAGGGGATTTATGAATTCTTTTTTATATAAAAATTTAAAAATACTAAAGATGTAATAAATTTATAAAAAGGGGTAATAGAATGGAAGAGATTCCAGAAGATGATATAGACAACATAATCGAGGAATTAGAACTCGATGACTAATTAATTTAATTTTATTTTATTATTTTCTTCATTCAATTCTTTTTCATTTGTTTTTATTTCAAGAGATAAATTATCTGTTTTGTAAGAATTTATCCAAACATTTCCTATTGATATTATTTTACTACATCCTTCGCATAAATCTCCGAGATTAAAAGTTTCTATAATTTTTCCATCTTCATAAATAAACAAAGTTGAGTTGTTTGATGAAATTATTCCTGTATTTTTAACTGTTGAATTTAAGTCAAGAAATCTTCCATTAATAACAACTGAAACATTACTTATTTCTAAGTCCGATAAGGAAGGTATTGAATAAAGATCATTTAAATAAGAAATTGCTAATGGATTTATTTTTTGATTACAATTAGTCACATTATACATAATATCTTCTTTATTAATTGAATGATTAAATCCTAATACATGAAAAAGTTCGTGGATTACAATATTAGGTTTATCACAATCGGATTTTTTGATCAAATGGATTTCACCTTTTTTTATGATTTTAAAATTTCCAGAAACAGTTATTTCTGTTGGTCCTCCCTCCCCTGCAACATAGAGCTGATTAAAATCTTCTTTTTTTTCTTCACAAAAAATAGAGATTTGTTCATTATTTTTAATAGGATAAAATTTTAATACAGATAAGTTCTGAATTATTTGGAAAGATTGATTTATCTCTTGGATTTTATCTTTTTCGCAATTATAAATTTTATAAGAGATGTTAGAAAGGGGAAATCTCATGTTAGGATAAAATAAATTTAATTCTTCTGAATTATTAAGTGCAAAATTTGAATCTTTATTATTCTCTAAAAAATTAAATTGTTTATGTTGAAAAGGAGAAAAATATAAAACAAGAAAAAGAAGGAAAATAAATATAGTAATTAATAAAATTTCTTTTTTCATTTTAACTCTATTTGAGGGATACTGGTTTAAAATAAAAAGAAAAAAATAAAAAATAGATATTTATTTACCAGTCTTCATCGTCAGAAGATTCTTCTTCCTCTTCTTCATCTTCGAGGTCTTCATCTTCATCAAATTCTTCATCAAATTCTTCATCTTCTGAACTTTCTTCAAATTCGTCTTTTGCCATCTTATTTTTAATGGTTTTAATTAAGCTTTGATAATAAGTTCTATTTTTAAATCTTTTGATTTTGGTTTTTATTAGAGTTTAATTTTTCCTTCTTGCCAATCTTTTATTATTAATCTTGCTGTTTTATCTTCATCTATAGAACCGCCTTTTCTTAAAAATCCTTTTTTTCTTCCTAAAGAGTTTATTAAGTTTTCTGGGTCATTATTAACCTCTTTTATATTCAAGTTATAATATTTTTCAAGCAGTTTAGGGTATTCTTTCATAATTTTTAAAACGAATAGATCAGGATTTTTTAAATTAGTATAATCTCTAGCTCCAACTTTAGCTTGTTCAAGCATTAAATCATTATCCATATTAGAATATTTTTCATCTGGAATGATTCCTGGGCTGTCTAATAAGACTATATCCTTTGTTAGGTTTAATTTGATTATTCCTTTTGTGAATCCTGCTTTAGGACTAACTCCTAAAGAATTTCTACCTGTTAAGATATTAATAAGAGAACTTTTGCCTGTATTTGGGTAACCAATTACTCCCACAGTTACTTTACTTAGATTGGTCTTTTCAGCAATTATTTTTTTGGAGATGTTTTTTATTTTTTGTCTTAACTCTTTTATCCCTTGATAATTCTTACATGAAACAAAAACTCTTGGTAATAAAAAAGAAACTTGTCTATACAATTTTTCCTTATCATTCACTAAATCAACTTTGTTTAAAACATAAATGATTCTTTTATTTTTTTCTTTTATTATTCTCTCAATTGTTTTATTTCTAGTTTCTTTAATGAATCTTGAGTCTAATACTTCTAAGATAATATCAGATTTGTCTATTATTTTTTCAGAAAGTTCTAAATAAGATTCTTTTTCTTTATCTATGTTATCTAAATTTCTTATTCTTTTTTTTCCAAATTTTTTAGAAACTTTTGTAAATCCAATTAATGATTTCATTTTATGATATAGTTCATTTTATAATATATTAATAGGGCTTAATAATTTAAAAGGTTGATTATTTTTAAAATTTCAATTTTAAAATAATTTGAAATTTTAAAGCAAATAGTCCTTTAATCTGATTATTTAAAAATTATTTAATCTAATCCTCTATTAATCTTTATCTTGTTAATTTTTTGTTAATTTTCAGGATTGTCAGTTGAAGTTATATACTCATAGGTTATTTTTGAGATTTTGCTAATAAAGTTATCTGCTTGTTCTTTAGAAACATTTTTTGTCATAACACATAACATATAGTTCTTATTTTCTATGTAAAATATACCACAATCATGATAAACCCCTAGATTAATATCTTCTCCCCATTTGTGAGAAACTTTTACAGAAGGAGGTATATATCTTGTTAATTGAGAATTAAAATTGGTGTCTGATAAGATTGATAAAGCTAATTCTGAGAAAGATCTCTTTAAGTATGTTGAATAATATAAAGATCTAAAAATATTCATATATGCTTTTGGAGATATTGATTGATTTAAACTGGGATTTATTAAACCCACCATATTAATAGTCATAATATAATCCTCAGAATCTAAAAAATTGTTTACTAAGGTTATTAAAGCAGTATTATCAGACTCTTTAATCATCAAGTTTAATAAATCTTTAACAGAAATCTTATAACCAACGCCTTTTTTGTATAAATTTCCTGATAAGTTATCTAAATCCTCTTCTTTTAAGGTAATATTTTGATTTAAGAAGATCTCACCATTCTCTACCTTTTTAAGAATTGTTACCATCACAGGAACTTTAAACAAGCTTTTTGGATAAAATTCATCTTTTTCGTTTATCCCAATCCAAGACCCTGTAAATAAATCTTCAAAATAAATCCCAACATTATCATAGGGAATATCTTTTGATATTTCAGCTAAAAATTTAGATTTTAAACCCCAATAATTTATTGATGATTTTTTTTGTAAGTCTAAGAATTCTTCTGTTTTCATCCATGCAACACTAGGGGATAATAATGAAAAATTATAAGTATGTTCGTTTAAATTTTGTTTTAATTGATTATTTTCTTTAAGTAAAAAAATTATAAAAATACTTTCTAAGATTAGTATCAAAATTAATAAAATCAAGGAAAATTTAAACAAGTCCTTTTTTGTAAAATTGAATCCCATGAATAAGATATGCTATCTATTTTTAATGTATTTATCTTTTTAATAAAAAATTTTAGTTTATAAATCTATATTTAAAATCGTTTTAGATTTTTTGATATCATATTTAAAATTTATTTACAAGATTAAATTGTTTAATATGAAGATATTCTTTATCAAAATAAATTTAAAAAGATATAAAAGCATATTATTAAATGGATTTAGGAGAGGTGTTTAATAATCTGAATTATTTGAATATTTCAAGTATTCTTCCTGAAGATTTAAAATTTTTTATACTTTTAATTGGCTTAACACTTGTAATATTTTTTTATGGGCTTTTTACTTGGTCTTTTTATAGATTTCTTTCAAAACGTGATGTTTTAGAACTAAATTTGAATGAGTATAAATCTGATGAATATTCTTTAGGAAAAAAATTCTTAGATGCATTCTTGTATTTTTTAGAATTTATTTTAATTTATCCTGTTTCTATAATCCTTTGGTTTTCTGTTTTATCCTTATTCTTAATAGTAATCTCTAATGGAATAGAGATAAATATGATAATCCTTTTATGTGCTTCAATAATTGCAGCTGTTAGAATTTTATCTTATATAAATGAAAAGATATCAAAAGAAATTGCTAAAATAATCCCATTATCCCTTTTGAGTATTTTAATAGTTAGCCCTAATGGTTTTAATGTTTCAAATATAATTGAAAAAATAATACAAATTCCCTCTTTGTTTAATAAATTATTATATTCTTTAATCTTTATCTTTATGCTAGAAGTTATTTTAAGAATAAATTACTTGATAAAAATATTAAGAAAAAAGAGAGAAAAAGATAGAGAGAAATCAAATTTAATAATGTCTTTCTAAAAGTTTTAAGCTCTTTCTGATCTTATAGATTCATTAATATTTTTTTTATTTTTTTCAAAAAATTCTATAGCTTCTTTCAATTCTTTATGAGATTTTGCATAATCGTGAATATCTATCTTCTTTTGATAAGCTTCACATGCTTGAACTAATGCAATTGCTCCTGCTCTTGTTCCTTTTGGATGAGCATGAACTCCTGCTCCCATAGTTGTTATAAAATCAACATTTCCCATAATATCAATAAAGGTTTTTAACAAAGTAGGATTCAATCCTCCAGAGATGATAGGGCAACATTTCTTTATTCCTCTCCAAGAATCATCTTGTAAGATTAAATGATGAATAGAATCTTCATGAACTAATTTTATTAAATCTTTATCTTTCTCAGGAATCTTTCCCCAATTCTGTTCAAAAAAATGACCTTTTGAGCTTAGATTTAATATGTTCTTTGCTGCAACAATATCTTCTTCAGGAGAACCTTTCATTTTTCCTACACCTGCTGTACCAGTATGGATTCCTGAAGCACCTGCAAGTCTTGCAAATTTAGATAAAACTAAAACTGAAAAACCAAACGGATTTTCTGATCTTGTATATGCTCCATGAGAAGCTCTATGAAAATGAATAAAAACATCAGGATATCTTCTTCTTAAAGTTTGTAAAGCCATCCAACCAGCAGTAATTCCATCAATCAAAAATGCATAACTCCCTTTTTCAAAACCAGCATTTCTTATTATTTCACATCTCTTAATCATAGTATCAAAATCAGGAGAAGAAACATTAAATGAATGTACTTTTTTCTTGCCTGTTTCTTTAACAGCCTTGTCCATTGCTCTTTTAACATAATAAACCATTTTTTCGTATGGGCAAAAATCTTGATCTGCTTGAGGTTCATCATTCTTAACAAAATCACCACCTCCTGCCCAAAAGTCATAACAGACTTCAGCATATTCTGATGCTGTTAAACCCATTTTTGGTTTTATTATTGTTCCTAAAATTGGTCTATTATAAACATCAAGGTATTTTCTCATATCATCTATTGTGTAACTAGGGCCATCATATTGTTCAAGCATTGAAGAAGGAAACCATACATCTAATAATTTTAAAGCTTGAACTTCTTTCATTCCTAATATATTCCCAATAATATAAGTCAAGATATTTTGAACATTTCCCCCCCTATCAAATAATCTCCAAGGATAAGCGATCCAAACAAGATTTCTTTTTAAGTCCACTTGATAAACTCTTGCATTAAGTTCTCTGGAGAATTTTGTTTCTGTTTTAACTTGAAAATTTGTACCTGTAGAAGATTCTGCTGCAATTTCTGCTGCTGCTTGTAAGATATTTAAGTTTTTGTTAGGAATAAGGTGAAAGATGCATAATAAATATTCTCCGTTTTTAGGATCTTTTAAATTTAAGTTTAAATAAGCTTTTTGATGTGAATTTAAACTGGTCAATAATTTTTTTATTAAAGATTTATTTTTTTCTGATTCTAAAGACATTTATATCACCTCATTATTTTTTATTTTATTCTTATACATCTATAATTAGTAACTATTTAAATAATACAAAAAGGTATATAAAATTATCTTAAGTTATTTTTTGTTTTTAAAGTGATTTTTTACCATCTTTTATTCAATGATATCTACATTATAAGTAAAAAATTCCAAATTTTTATTTTTCCAAAAATCAGAAGATAAACCTGCTTTTTTGCATAATGAAGAAAGGAAAGTTAATGGGCTTTTTATTTCATTCCAAACTTGGGGTAAATATGTTGCAGAAAAACCATTATGTCTAATAAAAACTCCTTTATTTTTTATTTTTTTGAATAAATCTTCTAAAGAGATATATTCAATTTTTTCAAGTTCAGAGAGTATTGAAATCTCTATTTTTAATTCATTGAACTCTTTTTTTGAAAGAGGTAAAAATCTAAAATCATTAAAAGCTGCATTAATTGAATTCTCTATAACTTCTTTCCAAAGAGGTTTTGTTGGAGTCAATGAACCGATACACCCCCTTAATTCTCCATTTAGAGTTAATGTAACAAAACAAGATTTTTTTTCAGAAAATTTTTCTTTTATTGTTTTATCAATTTCTAAAGGTTTATTTTCTAAAGTTGAGAGAATTGCAGATCTTGCTAGTCTAATCAATTCATTTTCCATTTTAATATTTAAATTTCCCTTTTAATATTTAAAAAACATTTCCAATATAAATATATTTCAATTTATTTTTTATTCCTATCTCTTTTATTTTTTCTAAAATTTTTATAGAGGTTATGCTTTTATTAACCATTTTATAAGCTGGAAAAAACCTAGAAATATGCCAAGGAATTTCACCTTTTTTATCTAAAGTAAAAATAAATTTGGATAATTTGTCCATCTCTTTTAAATTATCATTAACTCCTGGAATTATTAAAGTTGTTATTTCAATATGGATTCTGTTTAAGTAAGCTTCTTCTATTGAAGAAATAACCTTTTTTAAATCTGCATTGCAATATTCTTTGTAAGTTTTTTCATTAAATGACTTTAAGTCTATATTCATAGCATCTATCAACCCTTTTTTTGTAAAATAATTTAAGCATTCTTTAGAGAAATATCCATTTGTTACCCATATATTTTTTAGATTATTTTTTTTAGCAAATAAGGAAACTTCATAGATGAATTCTGACCAAACTGTTGGTTCTGTATAAGTATAAGAAATACTTGTACAATTGTGTTTTAACGCATTTTTTATTATATCTTCTTTTTTTCTTGGTTTTCCTATTAAAAATCCTTTTTTTAAAATTTGACTTATCTCAAAGTTTTGACACCAAGGACATTTAAAATTACAACCCACACAAGAAATAGAATATGTTTTTGTATTTGGTAAAAAATGATAAAGAGGCTTTTTTTCTATAGGGTCAATAGATTCTGAGATTATTTTATTGTAAATTAGATTATACAAAATACCATCAATATTTTTTCTAACCCCACATAATCCTATTGAATTATTGTTTAATATACATTTATGATTGCAGTTTAAACATTGAACTTTTTTATTTTCTAATTTTCTAAATAAAAAGGCTTTTTTCATAATTATTATAAAGAAAAGAAATTTTAATACTTTGTTATGAAAACAGAATGGTACCCTAATAAAAAAGAAGAATTAAAGAATTATTTAAATGAATTATTTAAGAATTCTGAAATAAGATTAAAAAAATTAAAAAATGGAAGTAAAAATAATTCAAAAAAAATCTATGATTTAAAAGGGATTTATGATAAAAACATTCATGGTTTAATTGTGCCTCATGCAGGATATTTCTTTTGCGGACAAGTGATGGCTGATGCTTTTTATTTTTTAAAAGGGATAAATGAAAAAAATTTAAAGAAAGTAATAATTTTAGGAACAAATCATTATTTTTATAAAAAAGGAATTTACACTCATAATCAATATTATTTAGAGACACCATTAGGAAAAATAAATATAACAAAAAACAATTTTGAAAAAATAGATATAAAAAAAGAGCATTCGATAAATAATCAACTACCTTTTCTACAATATTTAGGTTTTAAAGAGATTCTTCCCCTTATAATTAATAATTTTATAAATGAAGAGGATTTAAAGAAGATAATAGAAGAATTTGAGACATTAAAAGAAGATTACATATTAATTTGTTCAACAGACTTGTCTCATTTTTTAGATTATAAAAAAGCAAAAGAGAAAGATATTGAAACAATTAGGAGGATAAAAGAATTAAATGAAGAATATTTTTTAAAAGAAGAAAATGTTGCATGTGGTTTTTATCCTTTATTATTAACAATTAAGATTTGCAAACATTTCCATTATAAGCCTTTTTTAATAGATTATAAAAATTCAGGGAATATAACTCAAGAAAAAAGTTCTGTTGTTGGTTATGCGAGTTTTATTTTTTAAATAATTCAAGATATTCTTTTATTTTAATTAGAAATTTTCCACTAACATCAAAAGCATTTTTATTCAAAGAATGTTCATTAAGATTAAATTTTTGAATTTTTTCTTTGATCTCTTTTTTTGTAAATCCTTTTTTGGACAAAGAACTAATTAAACCATTTTTTATTTTCTTTTTTGACATAAATAATTCTTTTAGTATTTTTTCAGTTTCATTATTATTTTCTTTCCTTTTGAAGTGAATAAGCCACGAATCTGTTCTTGGAATAGGATAAAACTCTTTTTTATTGATTTTGTCTAAGAAATTTATATCAAAAAAAAGATTAGAGATTATTCCTACTTTTTCTTCTGATTCTAACTTCTTTTTGAATTTTTCTCCTACAATTAAAGTTATCTCTTTAATATCTTCTTTTATTGCTTTTTCTAAAATGTCCCAAGATAAAGAATAAGGGATATTAGAAGTTATTTTGTCTAAATTATTCCAAGAATATTTCAAAGCATCATCATAAATTATTTTTATATTATTAAAATTAGATAAATTTTTTTCAATTTCTTTTTTTAAAGAAATATCTTTTTCAAAAGTTAAAACATAACTTGCTTTTTCTGCAATTAATTTTGTTAATCTACCATCTCCTGTGCCTATTTCAAGTATTTTTTCATTATCTTTTATATTAGAAACTAAAACTTCTTTTTTTAAAATGTCTTGATTGATTAAGAAATGTTGTTCTTTTTCTTTTTTTATTATATCTTTTATTTTAAAGCCTTTTTTATTTTTCATGGTTTTATTAAAGTTAATTTTGATTTATTTGAATATGCCTCTAAAAGAATAATTTTCTCCGATAATCTTTTTTAAAGATATCTTTAAATTGTTTTTGAATAAAGGACAATTTATTACTAAACTTTCGAATTCTCCTCCTTCTCCTGCAGGGTTCAATTTGTACCTTTTTGATAGTTCTTCAATTTCTTTTATGAAGTTTAAGTCTATTTTTCTACCAATCCAAGAGTTATCTAAAGGATAAGCTGCAACTCCAGAAATAATGATTTCAAAATTATTTTTTATTAGTTCATTAAGCAATTCAATTTGGTCTTTGTTCCATAAAGGATTTAAACATTTTATTTTTAATGATTTACATATGCTTTCAATTCTTGATTTTTGATATGAAGATTTTAAAGCTCCTGTTACTATTCCTTGAATTTTATATTTTTCAATTGCCTTTTTAATTGCCTTTTCTAAATCTTCTAATTCTTTTTCTTTTTCTCCTAATGTTTCTTGTTTTATTAAAGGGAGATTCATTAATTTTGCTTGTTTTTCAACAAGGTTTATTGCAGGAGTGTGAAACATATAACTATCAGGGTTTTTACTTATCAAGCTTATCAAACATATTAATTCATGACCTTTTTCTTTTGCAAGAAATGCTGAATATGTTGAATCTTTCCCCCCTGAAAACAATACTCCTAATTTCATAAAAGAATAAAGGAGTAATAGCTTAAAAATGTTACAAATTTAATAAACACTTACATGATTGATAATATTCTTTTAATTTAATAAATTCTTCTTTAGAAATTCCATTATCGCCTATTTCTTTTTTTCCTTCTTCAATTCTATGAAAATCTGTTCCACCTGAGATAATTAAATTATTTTCTTTTGCAAAACACTCTAGTTTTTTTCTTAAATCAATTGGAATGCTTTTTTCCTTGGGGGAATAGTCTATTTCTATTCCATCTCCTTTTAGAGAAACAAATTCTTTTAATATTTCAAAAGTTTTATCTTTTAAATACCATGGATGTGCAACAATTGCAATGCCTCCAGCATTATGAATTATTTCTATAGCTTTTTTTAGGTCTGTTCCCTTAGGCAAAACAAAAGCCTTACCATTTTTTCCTAAAAGTTCATCAAAGACTTGACTTCTTTCTAAAAATTTGTCAGGATATTTTTCTAATAATATTTTTGCAATAAATGGTCTTCCAAAATGTTTTCCTTTTGTTTTATTGTATAATTCTTCAAAAGAAATTTCATATCCTAATTTATTTAATTTTTCAATTATTTTTTTAGCTGTTTCAATTGAATATCTTTTATGTTTTTCTGAAATTTTTTTTATCTCTTCATTTTCCGAATCAATAAATAATCCTACAATATGAAGTTCCTTAATCTCTTCCGGAGGAGTTACAGTAATTTCTATTCCTGGAATATATTCTATTTTTTTCTGTTTTGCATAGATTTCTGCTTCTTTATTTGCTGTTGCTTTGTCATGGTCAGTTATAGCCATTGCTATAATCTTTTTATTTGAAACCATTTCTACTAATTCTTTGGGAGAAAAATCACCATCAGAATGATTTGAATGTATATGCAAATCTATTTTAGTCATTCTATCTTTAGGTTTTTATAAGTATTAAACATTTCTTTAAATTCAGGAGTATCTTTGCTAACAAAAAGCGAGAAGGAGTTCATAAGATTCTCTTGCCATTAAACCTCCTCTAAGGTTTGGCCACCTATTTAAGTCCATCTCTTATTATAAGATAATTATATTTAAAACATAATAAAATTTTCTTTATCTATAAAATTTTGATATATCTCTAATTCTTTCTAAAACAAATAATAATCTTGCTTTTTAGGTTTGTAGAAATAAAAACAAAAGATTTAAATATTATTATTATGTTATTTTTTTATGAAAAAAATAATAAGAAATCCTCTAAACAAAAAAATTAAAATTTCCATGGATTTAGACGAAGAGGTTTTAAGAATAATTAAATCTCTTGCTAATCTAACTAATAGTTCTAAGGGGGAAATAGTTGAATCAATTAGCTTTTATGGTTTTTCTCCTTTAATAAACAGCCTAAAAATAAGTTGGGAGGGTCTCCTTACTAATGGGAATCTGAGTAAAGAAAAAAATAAAAAATTAAAAGATCTTTTAAAAAGTCTTTCAGAAATAGAAAAAGATTGGGAAAGCCAATTAAAAGAGAAAGAATAATATTATATTGGAGAAAAAACCACATATCCTGCTGCAAAAATTGGTGCAGAGATTTTTGGGCAGGGACATGGACAACGTGCCATTACTATAGATCTCCTTTCTTTGAGACTACTTTCTATACTATACCCTAAGTCATATTCTTGTGAAGTCTTTAATGGATCATATTTTTCTTTCTCTTCGATTATGTGTGGTTTTACGCTTCTGCAAAAGTCACTTGTTTCCTCTTTACATCTTTTTTCTAATGTTGCCTGTTGCATCTTAAATTTACCTCCTTTCATTTTTTTTAACTTTTTTTAAATCTGCATACAAACTTAAATAATCGATTATAGAATTTCTTTTCTTATCACAATTCTGGCATAATCTTTCTTGATCATATTTTCCTTCTTTTCTTGATTCAAGTAAGATACAAGAATTACAAATAGTCCCTGCCCAACAAGTAGAACAATAATCATTTTCTTTATCAATTACAAATTTTAATAACCCTAAAACCTTGTCTCTATCTATTCCCTGTTTATTATCCCCTATTTCTAATTCAGGATATGCTAATTTTTCACAAGGATAATATTTCCCTTCAGTTGTTATAAATAATTTCCTAACTCCAGGGATACAAGAATGTAAACAAGATAATTCTTCTTCATTATAATTTCTCACTCTATTATCTATAAGATTTAGACCCTCTTCAAAAAGAAAACTTAAAAAAGTAGGTATTTTATTATTATTAGTAACCATTTGAAGATATATGTTTTTTAATCTTTCAAAATCCTTTCGAGTAGCCATCACTTCCTTTTTAGGAGAGTCCAAAAACTTAACAAAGCCAACTCTAAACGCATTATTTTGGAAGTTATTTGAAAAGAATTCAAAACATGACATAAAATCTTCAGGATCTTTAATTGTAGCTGAAAAAGAAAGATGATGTTTTTTAAATGAGTCGTCTAATGCATTCAATCCTTTCATTATCTCATCATAAGATCCTTTTTTTTCTTTAGATACTCTATTTTTATCATGGATTCCTTTTGGACCATCTAAAGAAACTGCTACAAAAATCCTATGATCTTGAATAAATTTGGCATAATCTTTGAGTTTTGTTCCATTTGTAGAAACACTAAACCCTAATCCTTTTTCTTGTTCGTAGGTCAATACTATCTTTTCAATAAGTTCAAAATTTAAAGTGGGTTCTCCTCCATAAAAAGAGATCATTCTAAACCCTGTTTTTTTAGAATGATCTAAAAAATCTTTACAAGCATTTAAAGCAGTTTCAATATTCATATTTTTTTTTTGAGTGTGTCCTTTCCCCGATATAATTCCCACTATAGATACAGTATGAACACTTAAATTACACTGCTCAGTTGTTTCTAAGATTATACTCTCTCTTTCTTCATCTAACTTTCTTCTGACTTCTTGAGGATTAAATTTAAACTTAAAACAAGTTTTTTCTTCAATTAGGTTCTCTAGATTTATTCCTTTTGGAATGGGGATTATTCTCCCAGTTGATGGAGAATAATAAAATTGTTGTTCATTACTATCTTTAAAGATAGGTCCTTTCATTAAATATTTAAAAGAAACTCTTCTTTTTAAGGATTTCTGTAAAAAAAGCAAATTTTAGTATACTGTTATTATTTCCTATCACTATTTTTATAGACTTATTCATTTTTTAGTTTAGGGAACAGACAAAAATAATCCTCAGTAAGAAGTGTATCAATTTGTAGAACGCCCACGCCGAGAGTCGAACTCGGGTTATGTCCGTGACAGGGACATGTCATAAGCCGTTAGACCACGTGGGCTTTGATTAAAAGTGAAGTATTAAGATATTTTTAAAGATTACGAAAAATAAGAAAATATTAAATTTCAAATTATTTTTCGAAATGATCTTGAATCTTTGTTATATTACTATACAATTTTTTTGAATTTATTTCCCCCACCATTAGTCTATAAAAGTCTAAAATGAATACATCTTTAATGTATTTTAAAACTCCTTTTTTTAAGACTCTTCTAATACTTGTATGTATATACAATTTTTTGTTTAAAACTGAAAATTTATATCCTTTTTTCACAGCTCTTTTCACAATTTCACTATCTTCCCCAAAATAAATTTTTTTATTAAATCCTTTTAATTTTGAAAATACTTCTTTTTTAAAGATTATACAAGTCCCGTTAGCTCTTGGATTTTTTGATTTTTGAGAGAGTCTTATAAAAAGATTAGAGAAGTCAAAAATAAATTTTATTAATGCTTTCTTTGAGTTATTTATACCTTTCGGAATTATTGGATAATTGTCAATAACAGAACAGTCCAATCTTTTTTTTAAAAATTCTTTATAGCTTTTGTAAAAAAAATTTTTATTTTTGATTCTAACATCAGCGTCTAAAAAGAATAAAATTTTACCCTTTGCAATTTTTGCACCATTATTTCTGCCTATGCTTGGAATTCCTCCTTGAACTATATTAGCATTAAATTTTTTAGCAATTTTCAAAGTCTTATCTTTAGAGTTTGCATCTGCGACTATTAGTTCATAGGAAAGATTATTCCAACTTTGATTAGTTATATCTGATAATAAAAAATTTAAATTCTTTTCTTCATCTTTTGTTGGGATTATTATAGAAATATTTAGCATAAGCTTATTTTTATCTATTCTTTTTTATTAATTACTTTTTTTCCTAACATATAAGGCCATAAAACTTCTGGAATCTTTATGCTTTTGTCTTTTTGTTGATTATTTTCAAGTAGAGCAATTAATGCTCTTGGACTTGCTAGAACAGTGTTATTTAAAGTATGAGCAAAATAGATTTTCCCTTTTCCTTCAATTCTTATGTTCAATCTTCTTGCTTGAGCATCAGTTAGATTACTGCAACTTCCAACTTCAAAATATTTTTTTTGTCTTGGGCTCCAAGCTTCAACATCAGCAGATTTAGCTTTTAAATCGGCCAAATCTCCAGAGCAACACTCTAAAGTTCTAACAGGAACATTCAATTGTCTAAAAACATCAACTGTGAAATGCAACATTTTATCATACCATTTATAAGAATCTTCTGGCTCGCATATTACAATCATCTCCTGTTTTTCAAATTGATGTAATCTATAAAACCCTTTTTCTTCAATACCATGGCTTCCAATCTCTTTTCTGAAGCATGGAGAATAACTAGTTAAAGTTATAGGAAGATTTTTTGATAATAAAGTTTTGCCTATAAATCTCCCTATCATTGAATGTTCTGAAGTTCCTATAAGATATAGGTCTTCCCCTTCAATTTTGTACATCATATTATCCATTTCTTTAAAAGACATAACTCCTTCTACAACCTTTTTTCTAATCATAAAAGGGGGGATAACATACTCAAACCCTTGTTTTATCATATAATCCCTTGCAAAAGCCAACATAGCAGAATGAAGTAAAGCAAAATCTCCTGTTAAATAATAAAATCCATTTCCTGATGTTTCTCTAGCAGAATCAAAATCAGCCCCTTTTGATTCTTCTGCTAATTGAGCATGATTAATTATTTCAAAATTTGGAACAATAGGCTCTCCGAACTTTTCTATTTCTTTGTTTTCAGAATCATCTTTTCCTATAGGTACAGATTCATGAATAAAGTTAGGAATAGTCATCATTATTCCTTTAATTTTTTCTTCTAATTCTATCCTTTTTTGTTCAAGTTTCTCTATTTCTTCAGGTATTTTTTTAGCTTCTTTTAATAACCCTGAAACATCTTTTTTTTCTTTTTTATTTTTATTAATTTCATTAGAAATCTTATTTCTTTTACTTCTTAATTGATCTTCGTCATATTTAATTTTTTTCCATTCATTATCCAATTTTAAAACTTCTTCAACAAGAACAAGTTTTTCATTTTGAAATTTTTTCTTTATGTTTTCTTTGACTAATTCTGGATTTTTTCTTAAAATATTAATATCTATCATTCTCTTTAAAAAGAAGAGGAATATTTAAATGTTATAGTTAAAGTTGAATAAGATTTATTTTTGATTTTCAAATTTTATAATTCTTTAAAAGTATTTTTATCTTTTATTTTTCTTTCTTTTTTATATGGAGAATCTGGTTCATAGATAGAACCACAATTTTTGCAATAAAAACATAAAGGATATTCATTTTTTTTAATAAAAGTTCTTTCTCCAACTCTATGAATTAGTTTTAAAGACACAATAAGGCCATTAAGATTTTTTTCGCATTCTTTACATTTTTCATGTCCCAAAAAAAAGGCATTTACAGAATTAAGTGAAGGGGGAACAAATGCACTATAAATAGGAACAAGAATATCTCTCGGTTTAGAAATTTCTATAATTTCTGGATCTCTTAATAAAAATTCCATTTCTTCTTGAATCTTTTTTTCTAATTTAGATTTTAAGTCATTTTTAATTGGAGGATATTCTTTTTTTCTAGAATGATCTTGTATTAGGGCATATCTTTCTAATTCTATATTTATCTGTTCTTTATCTTTTTCATTCCATGAGAATAAATCTTCCATATCATTTATATCTTCTATTATTTCTTCATTTGATCTTCCTTCATTTTTTAATTTGAAAACTATTTCCCTTATTAAAGAAGAATTATCCTTTTGAGCAGAATAATTTTTTAAATTTTTATATTTTGTCATATCTTTTTAGTAACAACTTTATTTATAAATTTTTCTAAGTAGGTTTATTTTTTGAGAAATTTTAAAAAAATAAAAACAACACAAAAGGTTTTTAAACTAAATTCTAATTTCTATTTCATGACAAAAGTAAGAATAAAACTTAATAGTTCAGATATTGAAGAATTAAATAAAATTTGTGATCAAATAAAGGAATTAGCAAAAAATGCAGGTATATCTATTAGTGGGCCTGTTCCTTTACCAACAAAAAAATTGAAGATAACAACAAGAAAGTCTCCTTGTGGAAACGGGACAGCAACATTTGATAGATTTGAAATGAGAATTCACAAAAGATTAATTGACTTGCCAGCTAATGAAAAAGTTTTGCATAGTATTATGAAAATGTATATTCCAAAGAATGTTAATATCAAGATAGAAATGAAAGATTAGAGATTTCTTTAAATTTTAGTTTATTTAAGATTTTTAGATTAATTCAGAAAGATTAATTATTTTTAAATTAATTAAAAATAAGTTGATTAATTAAGAGTTAAAGATAAGATAATATTGCAGATAAATTATATTTTTACTTTAGAATCAGGAACTTTTTCAGAATGAACATCAAAATCCCCATTTGCTAAACAATCCCAACAAGTGTGAATTGTTCCATCTTTTTCTTTAACAATACCTGTTCCATGACATTTTGGGCAGTTTGGATTTGTCATATTATTTTAAAAATTTTATTCTTTATAATTTTAACTGTTTTCTATTATATAAAAATATAATAAAAATCTTAATAATTGCTGTTTATACAGGGGTTTAATAGGATACAAACATTTAAATAAACTTTTTTACTTAAAATTTAATGGAAAAGGATTTGGGAAAGATAAAGAAAAATGATACAACTGACATAGTCCTTAGAATTGATGATTTTGGCGGGAGAAAGGGATTAACAATAAGAGAATATGTTTCTAGTGAAAAATATACAGGTTTTACAAAAGCAGGGGTGAGGATTTTAGGAGAAAATTTTAAAAAATTTAAAGAGATTATAAACTCTGTAGACGAAAAAGATTTAGAAAATTCAGAAGAAACTCCTGAAAAAAAGACAAAAAAAAGTGATGATGAAGATTTAATGGATTACTGATTCTATACTTTTATAAGTTATAATTTATAAAAAAAATTTAAAAATAGGAACTAGTTCTTAAGAAGAGAATAAACCTTAAAATGGCAGAAAAAGATTATTATAAAATTTTAGGATTAGATAAGAATGCAAGTCAAGAAGGAATAAAAAAAGCTTTTAAGCAGCTTGCTAGAAAGTATCATCCTGATCTAAATCCTAATGATAAAAATGCTGAAGAAAAATTTAAAGAGATAAATGAAGCTTTTCAAGTTTTGAGTAATCCTGAAAAAAAGGAAAAATATGATAAATATGGTGATTCTGCTTTCTCAGAAGAAGATTTATCTCAATTTAGAAATTTCAATTTTGATTTTGAAGATTTATTTAAAGATTTTGGTTTTGGTGATATTTTTAATATATTCGGTAGAGGAGAAAGAGGTTATGAATCAGATTATCAAGAAGGAGAAGATATTAGATATGATTTGAATATATCCCTAAAAGATGCTTTTTTAGGAGTTAAGAAAACTATAAAAATAAAAGTAAAAGAAAGATGTGAAGAGTGTAATGGAACAGGTGGAAAAGAATCTAAAACATGTGATAAATGTAATGGAAAAGGCAAGATAAGAACAGTAAAAAGAAATGGTTTTGCACAATTTGTTTCTGTTTCAAAATGCGATAAATGTAATGGAAAAGGATTCATAATAACAAAGAGATGTGATAAATGTAATGGAAAAGGATTCATAGAAGAAGAACAAGAATTAGAAATTAAAATTCCAAGAGGAGTAAATAATCTTCAATATTTAAGAGTTCAGGGAAAAGGAGGTATAGGAATAAATGCTCCGAACGGAGATTTATATGTAGTTATTCATATAAAAAATGATACAGAATTTAAAAGAGAGGAAGAAAATTTGTTTATTGAAAAAAAGATTGATTTGTTAACTGCAATTTTAGGAGGAACAATTGAGATATCAGGAATTGATAAAGATTTAAAATTAAAAATTCCGCCTGCGACTCAAAGTCATACTGTTTTTAGGTTGAAAAATCAGGGTATGCCTGTATTAAATTCAAGTCAAAGAGGAGATTTGTTTGTTAAAGTTATTGTAGAAATACCAAGAGTAGGAAAATTAAAAGAAAAAAAAATAAAAGAGGCCTTAAAATGAAAAATTTAAAATTAGAAGAAATAGGGGAGGATTATGATTTAGAATTAAATGAAATAAAAGAAAAAATAAAAAAAGAAAAAGCTAAAATTATTCTTTTACAATTTCCAGATGGATTAAAGAGTTATTCAAATCTAATTGTTGATTATTTAAAAAAAGAAACAAACACAGAAATTTTAGTTTGGTTAGGTAGTTGTTTTGGTGCATGTGATTTTCCATTAGGATTAAATGATATAAAACCAAAAATAGATTTGATTATTCAATTTGGTCATAATAGTTTAATGCCTAATTATTGCTAATCCTCTTTTAAAATAAAATTTTAAAATTAAAAATTTTGATAAAAGAATATATATTTAAGTTATTAAGATAAATTTTTAAGCCTCTTAAAATTGAATAGTTTATGGAAGAAGAAATAATTCGTCAGCCAATAGTAACTATTTGTGGTCATGTAGATCATGGCAAAACAAGTATTTTAGATTATTTTAGAAAAACAGATTTACAATCGCAGGAGGCAGGAGGAATAACTCAAAAAATATCTTTTACCTTATATCCTTATGAACAAATAAATAAAACTTGTCCTCTTTTAAAGAAATCAGGAGTAAATTTAAAGATACCAGGATTTTTATTTATTGATACACCTGGGCACGCCGCATTTACAAATTTAAGAAAAAGAGGGGGTAGTTTAGCAGATTTAGCAATTCTTGTTATAGATATAAATGAAGGAATAAAACCTCAAACAGCAGAAGTCATTCAAATATTAAAGCATAATAAAACCCCTTTTATTATTGCATTAAATAAAGTAGACAATATCTCTGGATGGAGAACAAACAAAGAAAAAAGTTTAAAAGAGAGTATAGAATCCCAGCCATTAAATGTAAAAAACATTTTTGATGAAAGGTATATGATGATTGCAGATTCTTTGACTAGCTATGGTTTTGATTCTGATCTTTTTTATAATATTGATGATTTCACAAAGAAGATAGCTCTTATTCCTTGCTCAGCAAGAACAGGCGAGGGAATTCAAGAATTAATGATGATGTTATGCGGGTTAAGTCAAAAATATTTAAAAGAAAAATTGAAAATTGAAAATTGTTCAAAAGGTATAATTTTGGAAGTAAAAAAAGAAAAAGACAATGAATATGTTGAAGCAATTTTGTACGATGGTAAATTGAAAAGGAATGGTGAAATTGCTATAGCTGATATGAACAAAGATTTAATCATAACAAAAGTAAGAACAATTGAAGAAATCTTGCCCTTGAGTACTAAATTTACAAAAAAAGAAGAAGTGATAGCAGCAACAGGATTAAAATTACAATTCTCAGAAAAAGCAGATATACTTCCTGGAATGCCTTTTTTAAGTTATGAAAAAGGAAAAGAAGAAGAAATAAAAGAAATTTTTAAAAAAGAGTTAACAGAGACTATAACCACAGAAAATAAAGGAATAATTGCAAAAGCAGATTCTTTAGGAAGTTTAGAGGCATTATTAGTTTTATTAAAACAAAAAAATATCCCTGTTTTAAAAGCAGGAATTGGAGACATAAACAAAAATGATTTCTCTTCAGCTAAAGCAAATTTAGAGATAGATCCATTCGATGCTATTATCTTAGGTTTTAATGTTAATATAAATGAGGATGTTAAGATATTGTTAAACCAAAATAAAAAAATAAAGATTATTTTAGAAGAAGTTGTTTACAGACTAATAGATTTATTAGAAAAAACAAGAGAAGATTTAAAAAAAGAAATAGAAAGAGAAAAGTTAATGGGCTTAACAACTTTATGTAAATTAGAAATACTACATCAATATGTTTTTAGAATAACAAAACCTGCGATTTTTGGAGTTAAAGTCTCTTTAGGAAGATTGATTCAAGAAACAAAGTTTATAGATGAAACCAATGAAGAGATCGGTAGAATAAAAAATATTCAATCAGAAAAAAATTCTTTAAAAGAAGCAATTAAAGACCAAGAAGTAGCTATATCAATTCCAGGAGTGAATTTTGAGAAGCAATTAAAAAACAAGAAGTGTCTTTATTCAGATATTTCTGAAAGGCAGTTTAAAGAATTTAAGAAAAATAAAGATTTGTTAAATGATGAAGAAATGAAGATTTTAAGAGAAATTGTAGAAATAAAAAGAATTAATAATCCTGATTGGGGCATATAATTTAATAAAAATAGAACGAATAATTTATAAACCAATCATCCAATAAAATATTATGGTATTTAAAATAAATATATCTGAAAAATCAGGAAAAACTTATCATTTAGAATCAGAAAGTCAAGAGTTTATTGATAAAGAATTACATGATAAGATTAAAGGTGAAGAATTTTTTCCAGAATTGAGTGGATATGAATTTGAAATAACAGGAACAACAGATAATGCTGGTTTTACCTCTTTGGAAAGTGTAGAAGGATCAGGATTAAAAAAAGTTTTATTGTCTTATGGAAAAGGAATGCATAAAAGAGTAAGAAGAGAAGGAAAGAAAAAAGTATCAAATTTCAAACCTAAAGGATTAAGGCTTAGAAAAACTGTGAGGGGAAAAGTTATTTCAGAGGATATTACCCAAATAAACTTAAAAGTTTTAAAAGAAGGAAATAAAAAATTAAGTGAAATATTCCCTGAACAAAATCAAAAGAAAAGTGAAGAAAAAATTTCTGAAAAACCTCAAGAATAATTTTATAAAAATTAAATCCAAATCCTTAAAAACTATTCTTTTAATATATTTCTATGGTAAATGACGAGAAAAACTCAATAAAAGATTTGCCTGAGATTAATGTGGGCGTTGTTGGTCATATTGACCATGGAAAAACTACACTTTTGTATAAATTAACAGGTAAATTCCCAGATACTCATTCTGAAGAATTAAAGAGAGGTATAACCATAAAATTAGGATATACAGATATGATAATTTTTAAAGATAAAGAGAGATATAACAATAAAGGAGAGGGGACTCCATTAAGATATGTTAGTTTTATAGACACCCCTGGTCATGAAATGTTAATGGCAACTATGCTTTCAGGGGCAGCAATAATTGATGCAGCTATCTTAGTTATAGCAGCAAATGAAGGAATAAAACCTCAAACAAGAGAACATTTTGTAGCGTTAGAAGCTAAAAAAATAAAAAATATTATTGTTGCACAAAATAAGATTGATTTAGTAACAAAAGAACAAGCATTAAAAAATTATCAAGAAATAAAAGAATTCTTAAAAGGGACAGATTATGAAAATTCTCCAATAAT
>JAAZNJ010000009.1 GCA_012798335.1 Candidatus Woesearchaeota archaeon
AAAACCTATAAGACAAGAAATTGTTGTTATTAAAATAGGAGAGATAACTCCATTCAATGTGTTTTCCATTGCCTTTGTTTTTTTATTTGACTTTTTTTCATAATTAAATCTTGAAATTATCTGTATACCAAAATCAATACCGATTCCCATAATCATTGAGATTGTACCACTTGTCATTGTGGATAAGCCTATATTCATTAATCCTAAAAAACCGGTTGTCCATATGACTCCAAAAATAATTGTTGTTAAAGGAGTAAAAACATATTTTACTTTTTTAAACATGAGGAATAATATTAAAACAATTAAAATCATAGAAAAACTTGAAGTTTTTGCAATAGAAGGCCCAATTTCATTAAGAACAGCTTGTTGAGCAAATATATCTCCTGCTAAATCTACTTTTATCCCAGAAGGTTTTTCAAAATTTTTAATAACATTATTTATTATTTCTGTTGCATCTTTAGAAGAAACGTCCTCATTAAATGAAAGAGTTATCAAAGCCATTGACTCGTCTTTTGAAATAATTTGAGAGTTTAATGAAGACTTACAGATTTGCTTTACTTTTAATAAATCACTAGGAATCATATTATAAACAGAATAAACACTATTACCTATTCCTTTAACAGAATTTATTTCAGGAATGTTTTTTAATGAATCTTCTATTCTTTTTGAATATTTAATCAATTCAGGATCACAAATAGATTTTATTTCATTGGAATTTTTAAAAGAATTATCTATTGTTAAGACAATCATCCCTGAATTGCTATTTCCAAAATCTTCTGAAATCATCTTAAAATATTTTATGACCTCATAGTCTTGAGGAAGCATATCTTCATAGTTTACGCTTTTATTTTTAATAAGAGAATTTCCAAATAACATTAAAAGAGTAAATAAAATAAAAATTATAAAAATCAATAAAGGTTTATTACTTACTAATTTTGCGTATTTATCTATTATCTTTTTTATCATTCTTGTCTAATTCCCTCCTTTTTTTATGTAATTCCTTCTTTTTTGTTAAATTTGAATGTAATCTTTCAGTAGACCAATGTTCAAATCTTTCTTCTAAAATTATTAAAGAAGGATTTACAATTATTGCAGATAATATAGAACAACTTATTCCTAATGCTAAAGATAAACCTAAATCTTTTAACATTGGCATTGGTGTTAAACTTAAGGCTAAAAATCCTACAATTGTTGTTGTTCCACTCCCTAATATAGAACTTCCTATCTCATTTACTGTTATCCTTATAGATTCAGATGAACTATTCTTAACTCTTTCTTCCTTATACCTTGAAACAATAAAAATTCCATACTCAACACCTAATCCTAAAATCATTGCACCAACACCAACTGTTGCTACTGATAATTTTATATTAAGGAATCCTGTTATTCCTAATGTCCAGATTAATCCAAATAATAATGGAGAAAAAACAAGTATAGCTTTTGTAAAAGATTTTTGTAATATTATTAAAAGAATGAGAATAATAAGAGCAGCTAAACTTAAAGTAAATAAAGCATCTTTAACTAAAAGATTTAAAATCATTATTCTTATCTGAGGTGTTCCTGTAACATAGACTTTAATTCCTTCAGGGTTTTTTAAATTTGAAAGTATTTCCTTTATCTTTGAATCAATTTCATTAACCTTTTTCTCTCCTCCACCTAAATCAGAAGAAACCATTACTAATGTTGAAGAATAATCTTTGTTGAAAAAATTATTAGAATAAGGTATATTTGAAAGAATGAGTTTTGATTGTTCTAATGTTTTTGGAACAGTTGTAGAATTAAAAAACATCCCAATAGAACTGACTGTAGAAATTATTTCCTCTTTCTCTAATTTATTTTGTAAATCTGTTACAAAACCGATAACCTTAGGGTCTCTTATATCATAAACATCATCTTTATTCTTGTTCTCTACTTTTATTAAGATTAAAGTTGCATCATTACCTCCAAAATTATCTTTTATTTGATTTTGTATTTTATAAATAGGAAGATCTTGAGGAGACATCTTGTTTAGATCAGACTGCATTGAAACTTTGTTTACCCCAAAGAATAATAATAAAGTTATCAAAAGAGATAAGATCATCACAATACCTGCATGTTTATATTGAATTTCAGAGAGTTTATCAAAGAATTTCATTTTCTTTAATTCCTTCTTTCTTTAATCTTTCTTTTTTTGAGAAACACAACTAAAACAATTAAAACTATCAATAAGATAATCCCATAAAATAAATACATACCTACATTAATTTCTTTTTTTAATATGTTAATAGAAGAAGTAACATCATCTACAATCACATCTTGGCCATCAATACTTCTTACTTGAAAATCTAAATAGTATTTCATAGGATCAGCATTTTTATCTATTGTAAACTCAAAAATACCATATCCTATTTCATTTGATTTCAAACTTCCAACATAAACTGATTTTTCTGTAAATTCAAAAGGCTGATCATTTCTTTGATAGACTCTTAGTGTTACATCTTTAGCATCTTTACCTGTGTTTTTTAAATAAATTTTTATTTTGCTTTTTGATCCAGGATACAATTTTGAAAGTTCTTCTACTTTTGTTATTTCAAATCTTGGTGTTGAAAAGATAATTAAAGGAATTTCCAATTCTTTTTTTTCATCCTCACCATCATTTTTATAATTTAAATTTAAGGTTGAAGTATAATTTTGTTGTTTTATCTCTTTATCTATATCAAAATAAAAAACAAGAGTCTTTGTTGTTCCTGAATTTATGTCTCCTGTATGAACTTCATTAGAATAAGAACCAGAAGGAGTAAAACCAGAGGGTAAATCTAAAATTGCAACAACATCTTCAGCATTATAATCACCTGTGTTCTTTATTGTAATAGACAAAGCAACATTTGTTTGTCCAGGAGCCATTTTTGAAGGTGAAGAACTTATTGTTCCTAAAGAAAATTCAGGAGAATTTGTTGAAACTTTTATCTCAAATTTTTCATCCCAATCATATTCATCATCTTTTAAATTAAAATCAATGAAATATTTTTTTGATTCTGCTTTGTCTATATAAATAACAAAATTTTTAGAAATGCTTTGACTAGAATTCAAATTTTCTATCTCCCATCTTCTTGAATCTTTAAATTCAAAAGGATCATCTTCTTGCATTTTTAAAGTTAAATTTTTCATAGAATTTTGATTATTCGTAATATTAACTCTTAAAGTAAAATAATTTTCACTAACTGCATCTTGATAACTGTAATCAATTATATAATTATCAATAAAAATTGTTTTTGAATAAGAAGTAGATTTAACATTATTCGTTAATGAAATTAAAATCAAAGGCAAAACTATCAATAAAAACAAAAAACTTTTAGTATTTTTAGATGATTTTTTATTACTTTTTTCATTATTTAGTGAAAACACTTTTTCCATAGAAATTTGAAACAAGTCTCATTTATAAATTTTTATATCCTTTTGTAGAATAATGTCTATAGAATTATCTTTTCAGATAAACTGATTTTGAAAAATGCGGGAGACAGGATTCGAACCTGCGCAGGCACTAAGCCACAGGATTTCTTATCCTACTCTCTTTAGTGAGGTCTTATATCCTCTCTTTAAGGAGATGTAGTGTTAGAAGAACCTTGGTTCTTCCACAATCTTAAGTCCTGCCCATTTGACCAACTCTGGCACTCCCGCTTGTATTTTATAAGAATATAAAAATTAGATTCCTTAAAAAACTTACTAATTTGTAAATTTCCTTATAATTAGAACTATAATTCAACTAATAAGCCATTTATAATTCAAATTCTTCAATGAAGTCTAATATAACTTTGTATCTGTCTAAAAACTTAAAACCTTTATCTGTTAAAGAAACTGTTTTTTCATGATTAACACTATAATATTTTTTAAAAATTTTTACTTTATAATAAACAAAGAATAAAAAACAAACAAATTAAAATAAACAAAAAAATAAAAAATAGTGATAATATTATTATATTATTTAATATCTATCTCTATTAAAATTTCTTCTTCCGCCAAAACTTCTTCTTTCACCGTTTCCAAAACTTCTTCTTGGTCTTTCTGATCTCTCTTCCATAGGTTTTGCTTCAGAAATTTTGATCTGTCTTCCTTCTATTTCTTTATCATTAATTTCAGCTATTACTTTCTTAGCAACTTCATCATCACTAATTGTTACAAAACCGAAACCTTTTGATCTTCCTGAAAACTTGTCCTTTATTAGAGTAATCTCTTCAGTTGAATAATTTGCGAAAAGAGCTTTTAAGTCTTCTTCACTCATACTGAAAGGTAAATTTCCTATATATAATTTCATTTTACTTTATCCTCCTTACATTATATTAATCTAATCCATTAATAGAATCCTAAAACTCTTTATGAATTAATTCTATAAAATAATAAGAAACTCTGTTTTTAAAGCTTTGTTATCTATTCTTTTTTATTCTTTTTTTTCTTAGGTTTCTCTTCAACTTTTTTTTCTGGCTCTTCTCTCTCTTCTTGTTTAACTTCTTCAGGATTGTCTATTTCTTCTTCCTTTTTTTCTTTTATTTTTCTTTTTGTTATAATCTTAAATATAATAAATACAATCACAACCATAAGCAATAAAGAAGTAAAAATAAAGAATTTACTACCATCTCCACCAAATAAATCTGCTATTGCTCCGCCTGTTATTCCAAAGAAGCCATTATTCTTTTTAGCAGTTGTTGGTTTTGGTTGATTCAAATTAATAATTCCATTAGAATTTGGATTTATTAAGGGACTTTCGGGATTATTAATCTCTTCCTCACTTGAGATTACTGTATTATTTGTTCTTTTGTGTCTCCTTCTTAATATAGATTCCTCTTCATATGCGCCAAATTTTGTAAAATGATATGTCCAGATTATTAAGTTATTTCCATCATCAAAATAACATTCTCCTTCACTTAAACTTCCTGCTGAATTCTCATTAGCAGTTAAATCACATTTATCTATAGAATAACTCCCTGTATCATTTTGAAAAAACGCATATTTTCCTGTCATACCACCTAGAGTTATTTTAACAGGTTTATCAAAAATTAATCCTAAATCTAAACTTCCGACTTCGATAACTGTATTAACTTTGCCTAAAGAAGTCGTTGTGCTTGTTAAAGTAGGTAAAATTAAAGTTCCATCCCACCCAATGCCTTTTATAGAGAGATTTTCAGGGATTAAAACACTATAATTAACAAGACTTGTTTCTCTAATTAAAGAAATCTGTTTTGGAACAAGGACCGTATTAACAAATCCATTAATAACAATTTTAGACATATCTAAAATCACTTCTTTTGAAGAATCGACTTGTTGAGGAATTATTAATGTATCTAAAATTAAACTTTGATTTGTAAAAATTATCTTATCAGTGCTTTCATTTACAATTGTTGTTTTATTATTCGCTAATTGTTCTCCTTCTTTTAATTCTTCTTCATCTTGTTCTTCAGAATATGCTGAAGAGTAAATTATCAAATTTACGTTTTTAATCTGTTTTTCTCCATTATAATCAAAAATTATAGGGATATTATAAGTTCCATTTTTAATTTCCAAATCTCCTGTAGTAACATTTGTAGTTAAATTTCCAAAAGATTTACCTAAAATTGAAAAACCAAAGATTGGTAAAACAGAATCTTCAATAAACTCATTAACATTCAACTCCCAGTATTCTCTGTTTCTTACAGCATCTTTCATTCTGTTTAAATAAGTTTCATTTAAATCGGCTAATCCCTTACTGTAATTAAATTGATAGATTGTTCCTTGCTTTAAGAAATTTAAATCTCCCCACATTTCAGGAAAATCATATTCTTCAATAAGGTTTGTATTCACAATATCATCTAAAAGAGAAGGATGATTAATTAACTCTTGAGCAGTGTAACTTTGGTTTATTTTCCCAGAAGAATGGAGAATAATAAAAATAGTATTTATTAAATCTTTTGCGTCTAGAGTATTATTATTAATCTTAACCAATGGCAATGAACTATCTGAGATATTTAAATGATTAAAATGTATCTTATTATCTTTTTCACTAAAATTAAAACCAAAATCGTAACTATTCAATACATTTGATAAATTTATCTTTAAATCATTTCCTAAATTAACTTCTATATCATATTCTTCTAATAATTTCGTTAAATTTATTTCATCACATTCAGGATACCTAAAAGTATTAAAATAAAAATTAGCATAAGAATTATAATCCCCTAAATAAACGGTTAAATTTGTTACTTTATCATTAAGAACACAAGACAAAGGTGTTGCGGACATTGAAGAAATTTTTATTAAGATTATAATTAATAATAAAGAATAAAATATGATTTTCTTACTATTATCCATGTTTTTAGATAAACTTTCGTTCTTTATATTTTTTTCTATTTTTTGCATTTTGATATTTTTTTACCTTTTATGGTTTTATTTTAAATTAATTTCCCTTGAAATAACTTTTATAGTATGATCTTTTCCCTCTAAATTATATTTTGTTGTTAATTCTATCCTATAATCTCCAGGAGAATTTAATTTAATACCCCCTGTTGGATAAGACATGAAAAAAGGACCATTAATCCAAAAAGGCAAACCTTGCCATAATGCAGAACAATAATCATTAATTCCAAATCTAGTGCGATCTTGTTCTGTTTGTACATAAAACATTCCTTCTTTACCAATTTCGTCTCTTTTTAATTTAAGAATTAAATTTTGATCCAAATTGAAACCAAATATCTTTTTATCTTTATTATAAATCTCATATATCAAAGAATCTTTATTTGAATTGTCTAAAATAATTTCTTTTAGGTCTTTATTATAATTGGTTATATCCCACCTATAGTCAAAGTAATCCCCTATATTATAATTATCTTTAAACTCAAAATTAATTTTAATATCTTCAATAGGATTTATTAAAAGACTTTGTGAATTTTTTAATCCATCTTTATCTTCTACCTCTCCTAATAGCCTTATTCGGTCATTATAAAATCTTTTTTCTATATTTAATGGAGAACTATTTTTGATAACTTCATCAATAGAACCGTCATCATTAAGATCTATACTAATAATATAATCTTTTATTTCATTTTCATTGAGATTGTTTAAAGAAATATTTACAGATTCACCTTTTCTTATTTCATCTTCATTAATACTTAATGATAACCTTACAAGAGGAAACTGTAAAATCTTTATTTCTAAACTCTTTTCATCACTTTCATTTTTTGAATCAGTTACTTTACCATAAACTTTTGCTGTTCCTAAAACATCAAATTTTCTTGAAACAACAAATGGGTTTGTTTGTTTTATCTCTTCATCTACTGTTCCATTCCCATCATAATCAATTTTAATTTCATAT
>JAAZNJ010000002.1 GCA_012798335.1 Candidatus Woesearchaeota archaeon
ATATAACGCTTTTTTTGCAATATTTTTTGCTCCTTGTATCTTTATTGATTTTATATCTTTGACAATTTTATCAAACACCCTTTTTTTATTCATCTATAAAAGAAGAAGTCAAGATTTAAAAAATCTCTTTTTCTTTATAAACTATGTTAGAGAGGTTGATAAGTTCAAAAACTGCTGAGAAAAAACCGGCATTAATGATATTCATTGGATTACTTTATGGTTCATTATCAATGATTTTAGTACATTTGTTTTTTAAAGGAGATAAAATATTGTCTAATTTTTCAGGATTATTAGTTGTTTTATTTTGTGTTATCTTTTCCTTACCTTATATTTATTTTGCAATAAAAAGAGAAGAAAAAGAAGATGAAGAAGTTTATGGAATCTATAGTGTTTGGAAAGTTCACAAAGACGCTATTTTTGCTTTCATGTTCTTATTTTTGGGTTTTGTTATCTCTTTTTCTTTATGGAACATGATTTTAAAAGATCCAAATTTGTTAAATGCACAGATACAGACATATTGTAATATTAATAATCCTGGAGATATTGAAGGATGCGTTTCAAAATATAGTTTAACAGGCAATATCATTTCAGGAAGTAGTTTAGATCAACAATCAAGACTTATGTTAATCATAGGAAATAATTTTGGTGTTATGATTTTTACATTGATATTCTCTTTAATTTTTGGAGCAGGAGCAATATTCATTTTAGCTTGGAATGCAAGTGTTATTGCAGCAGCAATAAGTATCTTTACAAATCATAATGTCTCAGGAATTCCTTTAGGTTTAGGGAGGTATATGATTCATGGTTTCCCTGAAATAGCAGCTTATTTCATTGCAGCATTAGCAGGGGGAATTTTAGGTATAGGATTAGTAAGAAATGGGCTTACAAACAGGAGATTTATGAAAGTATTTATGAATGTTTTATTTTTAATATTAATCGCAATGATTATCCTTCTAATCGCAGGTGTAATGGAGGTTTATTTAACCCCTATTCTGTTTAAATAAACATAGATAGATGTATTATAAATAAGTCAAGTTTTTAAATAAAGAATTTTTATAAAAAGAATGGATCAATTATTATTTATTCCGTTAGTTGTTTCTTTTTTAATAACTATTTTCTCTACTTATTATTGGATAAAAAAAGCAGAAAGGTTTAATTTAACTGGAAGAGATATGCATAAAAAAAGCGAAGAGAAAGTTGCTGAATCAGGAGGAATAAATGTTGTTTTAGGATTTACAATGGGTGTTTTAATCTATATTGCAATTCAAACTTTTTATATAAATGCTTTAACTAATTTAAATGAAATTTTAGTTTCTTTAATAACAATTTTAGCAATTTCTTTTATGGGTTTTATCGACGATATTTTTGGTTGGAAAATAGGATTAAGTAAAAGAATGAGAATGCTTTTTATTTTAATTTCAGCAATACCATTAAGTGTAATTAATGCTGGTGATTCTACAATGATTGGGATAAACTTTGGAATATTTTATCCTTTATTGATTGTTCCTTTAGCTGTTTTATGTTGTTCTGTTGCATTTAATACAATAGCAGGATATAATGGTTTAGAAACAAGGCAAGCAATTATTTTGTTAAGTGCATTACTTTTAGTAAATTATTCAATAGGAGAAAGATGGTTGAGTTTTATAATATTAATAATGATTTCTTCATTGGTTGCATTTTATATTTTTAATAAAAATCCTGCTAAGGTTTTTCCAGGAAATGTATTAACTTATGCTTTAGGAGCATTCATAGCTATAATAGCAATATTAGGGAATATTGAGAAAATTGCTGTTTTCTTTTTTATTCCTTACATAATAGAAGTAATCTTAAAATTAAAAGGAAAATTAGAAAAGGAGAGTTATGCCAGATTAAACGAAGATGGAAGTTTAGAAATGCCTTATGAAAAAGTTTATGGTTTAGAACATTTATCTATTTTAATATTAAAAAAGATAAAACCGAATAAAAAGGTCTATGAGGAGGATGTTGTTTTATTAATAAATATCTTCCAAATAATAATCATAATCTTAGGGTTTCTTATATTTAAAATTCCTTTAAAGTTTAGTTAAGATTAAGTAGAAGTGATAACAAAATAATAATTATTAAATTTGAATAAAAGAAGATTATGAAAGGTTTTTAAAAGAAAAATCCCAAGATTATTATAATGACAGAAGAATCTTTTAAAGAAAAAAAAGAGAAGTTTTTAAAAAATTTTGAATTTGTAAAAAACAAGAAGTTTCAATTAGCAATAACAATAATTTTATTTTTGGTTATTCTTTATACTTCTTTTAATTTAAGATTAGCAAATTTAGATTCTTTGAAAGATGTAACAACAGGAAAGTATATTCCTTCTGATCCTGATGCTTGTTATGAATTAAGGGTTGCCCAAACATTGCTAGATAGAGGGAATCTAAATGGAATTGATGAGATGAGAAATCCTGGATTAAATCTCGGATTTACACAAGAATTATTACCTAAGGTTTTAGTTTTAAGTTATAAAATATTAAACCCAATAAATCCTTCAAAATTTACATTGGATTATATTGATGTAATGTATCCAAACATTGCTTTTGCTTTTTCTATGATCATCTTCTTTTTTTTAGTTTTTTATTTGACTAAATCTAAGTTTGCTGCAATTATGTCTAGTGTAATTTTGGCTTATTCCCCCTCTTATTTAAGCAGATTAATGACAGGTGTATCTAGTCATGAAGCTTTAGGAATGCCATTTTTCTTTTTAGCGATTTTAATTTTTGTTTATTCTTTGAATAATTTTTATAAAAATAAAAAAATGTTATTAACTTGCGGAATTTTAACAGGAATCTCTACAGCATTATCTGTTTTATCTTGGTCAGGGGCTTCTAACTTTTTCATTATGATGATTCCTTTTGCATTGCTTATTTATTATTTTTTTAGTGCTAAAGAAGAAAACAAAGAAAAAGAGATAAAACATAAAAAAGATTTTATCTTATTTAATTTATTATGGATTTTTGTTTCTATAATTATAATGCCATTATTTTCAAATTCTTTTAATACGATGTATGGAAAGTTTACAACAAATTATGGTATTGTTATTCCCTTCTTTATTTTATTTATAATTTCTGATTTATTTTTAGAAAAATTTAAAGAAAAAATAAAAATTTTAGATTTGAAAAAAGAAAATAAAAGAATTTTTTGTTCTTTAATTTTGACATTTATCCTTGGGATAATCTTTTTATTTTTAGTGAATAGAAATCCTTTTGATTTGATTTATGGGGTATATCATCAGATGCTTTACCCTATGGGTCAGGGAAGAATAGGATTAACTGTTGCTTATTATAGTCAGCCTTATTTAATTGATATAATAAAACAGTATGGGAATCTAATTTTTTGGAGCTTTTTCTTAGGGTTAATTCTTTTAGGATTTGAGATAAGTAAAGGTGTTCATTTAAAAAAAGATAAATTAATTTTTAATTTGATTTGGATAGCATCTTTGTTTGGATTAACTTTTACAAGATATTCTTCTTCATCTTTATTTAATGGGACAAATTTTTTAAGCCAAGTATTATACTTTCTTTCTTTTATAGCATTAATTGGGATTTTCTTGTTTTTTTATCTTAATAAAAAAATGAGCATAAAAAGTGAAGAGATTATTTTATTGTCTTTAACAATCGTTATGCTCTTATCTTTGAGGTCAGCAGTAAGGGTTTTATTTTTGATTTATACTTTTGTCTCTTTGATGATTGGTTATGCATTGATTAATCTAGAAAGATTAAGAAAAAAAACAAAAGAAGAGATTTCTAAAACTTTTTTATTCTTTTTATTTTGGGGTTTATTAATTTCTTTGATTATTTTTATTTATGGAAACCCTTTAACAAATTCTCCTGGGACTTATCAAATTTCTTCTTATTCTGCTAAATATACAGGACCAATTGCAGATAGTTCTTGGCAAAATGCAATGGCTTGGGTAAGAAATAACACTGATGCAAATGACATTTTTATACATTGGTGGGATTATGGTTATCAGATACAGTTATTGGCAAATAGAACAACGGTTTTAGATGGAGGAAATGCAAATAGTTTTTGGGATCATTTAATGGGAAGATATGGATTAACTGAAACAAACCCTAATGCTTCTTTTAGTTTTATGAAAACGCATAATGTTTCTTATTTATTAATCGATCCAACTGATTTAGGTAAATATCCTGCTTATTCTAAAATAGGAAGTGATGATAATTGGGACAGGTTTGCTTATATTTCAAGTTTTTTTCTTGATGAATCACAAACACAGGAAAAGGCAAATTCAATAATAAGAGTTTATACTGGGACAAATGGTATTGATCAAGATTTAAAAATAAGTCAAAATGGTTCTGAATTATTAATTCCTGGTCCTGAATATAATAATATAGGAAATCCTAATTACAAAGCTTATGTTATTGGTATATTAGAAGAAATGGTAAAAAACGGAAATAAAACTTCATTTTTACAGCCTAACGCAATTATCTATTACAATAATAGACAGATTAAAGTTCCTATAAGATATCTTTATGTCAATGGAGAAATATTTGATTATAAAGAGGGTATTAATGCAACATTCTTTATTTATCCTTCAATTTCTTCAAGTTCTCTTAATTTAATTGGTTCAGGCTTATACCTCTCTCCAAAAGTTTCAAAGAGTTTATTTGCAAGACTCTATTTAATGAATGATCCTTTTAATGAATATCCCACAATAAAATTAAAAGTTAGTGAAGATTCTCAAATAGTTAGTTTGATTAAAGAAATGGGGAATAAAAATATAGGGGACTTTGTAAGTTATAATGGAAATTTTGAGGGGCCTGTAAAAATTTGGGAAGTTAATTATCCTGAGTATATAAAAGAAAATCAAGAATTTATGAATCCTGAAGGAAAATATGCTGAATTTGATAATCTTAATTTTACAAAATATTGATATAATTTAAAAAATGCAAAAGAATTTTAATGAGATAAAAATTGCTATAATCCTTGGAACAAGAGCAGAATTAATAAAATTTTTTCCTTTAATGTTAGAATTAGAAAAAAACAAAATTTCGTATTATTTTATTCATACTGGCCAACACAATTTGAAAGATTTATGTAATAGGTTAGGAGTTAAAGAACCGGATATAGTTTTAACAGAAGAACCAAAAAAGAGTTCAAAATTTAATACAAAACAGATTAAAGCTGTATTTTGGAATCTTAGATTAATATTCAAAATAAAAAAAGAACTAAAAAAATTTCCAAATCTTAAATATGTCATTTATCATGGAGATACTATGACAACAGCAACTGCTTCAATTGCAAGCTCAAAATTTTTTAATTTTTTTAAAAAATATAAAAATGTTCATTTAGAGGCAGGGTTAAGAAGTTTTAATTTATTTGAACCTTTTCCAGAAGAGATATCCAGGAGAATTGCGGATAAATTCTCTAATATTTTACTTGTTCCTTCTAAATTTTCCAAAGAAAATGTTAAAAAATATAAGAAAAAAGAAGTAGTAATAATAGGAAATACAATAATTGATTCTGTAAAAATTTCTTTAGATCTTGCTAAAAAAGAAAAAATAAAATCTTTGTCTAATAAAAGATTTGTCTTAATAACTCTCCATAGACATGAAAATCTAAAGAATAAAGAGAGATTAACAAAGATTGTTAAAATAATTAAAGAAATAAATATCCCTTGTTTTTTCTCGGTATATGATAATACTTTAAAAAAATTAAAAGATTTTAATCTTTTAAATAAGTTAAAAGAGAATAAAAATATTCACTTAATAAAGCCTTTAGATTATATTTCATTTATCTATCAAATGAGCAAATGTTCATTAATTATCTGCGATGGTGGAAGCATGCAAGAAGAAAGTTTAATTTTAAAAAAACCATGTATAATCTTAAGAAATAATACAGAAAGACAAGAAGGCCTTCAAACAAACTTTCAATATCTATCTAAATTAAGTATTGAAAAGACAAAACAAAAAATTAAAGAATATCTTAATCCAAGTTTTAAGATAAAACCATTTAAAAATCCTTATGGAAAAGAGGGGGTAAGTAAAAAGATATTAAAAATTTTAAGATGAAAA
>JAAZNJ010000064.1 GCA_012798335.1 Candidatus Woesearchaeota archaeon
ATTTACCTTTTTATTTATTATTATAGTAACATCAAGAAGTCTTTTTTATAAAAATTATAAAAAAGTTCATTAATAGCTTATTTTTTTAAGATTGTCTCTAATAAGTAATGACATAAAGAAAGATTTATAAACCTTAGTCTTAATTCTTTTTTATGATAAAAAAATTAAATTCAAAATTATTGAAGATAATTCTCTTTGATGATTATTTAAATCAAAAAGAGAATTTAAGTAATCAACCTCACAATGGAAGTTATAACAATATAAAACTCTATGAAGGTTTTGTAAATTTGAAAGATAAAATTTTTATTAATAGTCCTGAAGAGTTCAGAGAGAATCTAGAAAAAAAACTTTTAGAATTAGAAGTAAAAATTAGAGATTCTAAACCAGACAAAAATACTTATTTAACCTTAATAAAAATGCATGGAATTTTATTAGGGGAATATGAAAAATTTATATCCAAGAATTATTATTTGAAAAAGGAATCTGAAATAATTGAAGAAACTTATAAACTTCTTAAAGAAAATGATTATCCCCTTAAAGACCTTGTATTAATTGGGAAGATAATTAATAAATATAAAAATAAGTAGAGGATAAACAATATGAAAAAATTAAAAGTATTTTATAAATATGAAAAATTAAAAAAAGAAATTGAATCTTATTTATTATGCAATAAAAAAAAATAATGAAGAGAATGAAAAAGAAAAAATTTTAGATATAATAAATAAAACAGAGGCAAGACTAAAAAATTTAGAAAATAGTCTTATTTTTTATGATACAAATAAAAAAAGATATGAAAACTATTCCCATTATTTAAAAGGAAGCGCAATTCTATGTTTTTATTTTGAAGAGTATTTAAAAGAAAAAGAAAAATCTTTATTTGAAGGCTATTGTGTTTCTAATCATTTATTAAATGAAAGTGAGTTTAATAGATTAGAATTAGAAATTATAAAAGACTATATAATTGATTTTTCTAAATCAAATAAAGATGCAAATAAAAATTAAATAAAATTATAAATCCTTTTTTCTTTAAATTGAAATGTTTTATCTTATTGGTTTAGGGCTTGATGAAAAAGATTTGACTAATGAATCATTGAAAGTTTTAAAAAAATCTTCAATAATCTACTTAGAAGATTATACTGTCAATTTTCCCTATAATTTGGAAAAATTTATTAAAAATTTAGAAAAAAAAATAAAAAAGAGAATAATCAAGGCTAATAGAGAAAAAGTGGAGGATTTATCATTAATAAAAGAGTCAGAAAATAAAGATGTAAGCTTATTAGTTTATGGAAGCCCTTTAACAGCAACAACACATATTTCATTGATTCAAGAAGCAAAAAAACAAAAAATAAAATTTAAAATATTTTACAATTCTTCAATTTTTGATGCTATTGCTGAAACAGGCTTAGAGATTTATAAATTTGGAAAAATAACAAGTATTCCCAGATGGCAATCAAATTTCAAACCAAAAAGTTTTGCAGAGATAATCAAAGAAAACTTAAGTGTAAATGCTCATAGCTTATTGCTTATTGATATTAATTTAGATTTAAATGATGCAATAAAAGAGTTAAAAGAAGGCTTATCAGAGTATAATATAAAAATTTACAATGATAAAATTGTTTTATGCTCTTGTTTAGGAACAGAAAAAAGCAAGATTTTCTATGCAGATATTGAAAATATCATAAAATTGAATAGTGAATTAAATAACAAATTAAATATAGAAAAACCTTATTGTTTAATTATCCCTGGAAAATTGCATTTTTTAGAAAAAGAAATCCTTGAAGGATTTGAAATTTGAATAATTTAAAGTAATTTTATCTAAAGATAAAATTAGAGAATTATTTAAAAATACTAAAGAATATAAAATTTAGATAAGAGTTCATGAATAATTAATAAAATAAAAACATAAAAAATAAAATGAACATAAACGAAAAAGAAAAGAAAATTTTAGAATTTTGGAGAGAGGACAAAACTTTTGAAAAATCTTTAGAACTTACTAAAGATAAAAAACCTTATATTTTTTATGATGGACCTCCTTTTGCAACAGGATTACCTCATTATGGACATATTTTAGGAAGTGTTGTTAAAGATGTATTTGGAAGATTCTGGACAATGAAGGGAAGATATGTCAGAAGAATTTGGGGATGGGATTGTCATGGTTTGCCTATAGAGAATATTGCTGAAAAAGATTTAGGAATAAACTCTAAGGATGAAATAGAAAAAATTGGTATAAAAAAATTTAATGATTTTTGTAGAAGCAAGGTATTAGGTTATGCTAAAGAATGGGAAAAAGTTATAGAAAGAATTGGTAGATGGGTTGATATGGAACATTGTTACAAAACAATGGATAATGAATATATAGAAAGTGTTTGGTGGGCATTTAAACAACTTTATGAGAAAGGATATATTTATGAAGGAAAAAAAGTTTTAATGTACTGCCCCAGATGTTCAACACCATTGTCTAAATCAGAGATAGCAATGGATAATTCTTATAGGACAGTCAAAGAAAATTCCCTTGTTGTTAAATTTAAACTTAAAGGAGAAAATGTTTATGCATTAGCTTGGACAACAACACCTTGGACATTGCCTTCAAATTTAGGATTAACAGTAAATCCTAATTTAAAATATGTTTATTTAGAAGATGTTAGAGATAAAACTGTGTTTTTAATTGGAAAAGATGTTATTAAAAATTTTTATAAAAATGAAAATGAATACAAGATTCTAAAAGAGGTTTATGGTAAAGAGTTAGAAGGAAAAGAATATGAACCTTTATTTGATTATTACAAAGATAAGAAAGATGCATTTAAATTTTTTCTAGGAGAGTTTGTAACCTCTGAAGATGGTACAGGTATTGTTCATACTGCTCCTTACGGAGAAGAAGACTTTGAAGTTTTCAAAAAATATAATGTAAAAATAATAAACAACATAGATGAAAAAGGTCATTTTACTAAAGAAGTAAAAGATTTTGCAGGAGAATACATTCATGAGGTTAATGATAAAATAATTGATTTCTTAAAAAAACAAGGAAAAGTCGTTTTAGTTAAAAGAGTTGAGCATGAATATCCTTTTTGTTATAGGTGTGATACAAAATTGATTTATATGCCTTTGCCAGCATTATTTGTAGATATTCAAAAAGCTAAAGATAAAATTTTAAAATCGAGTCAAGAGATAAATTGGCATCCTGAATTTTTGAAAGAGGGTCGTGTTAAATATTCAATTGAAACAGCTCCTGACTGGAATATAACAAGGAATAGATATTGGGCAACAGCAATACCTATCTGGGTTTCTAAAGATGGAGAAAAATTAGTAATTGGGAGTATAGAAGAATTAAAAAAATATGCCAAAAATCTTCCTAAAGGAGAAATAAATTTACATAAAGATTTTCTTGATGATATAATACTTGAAAAAGATGGAAAAGAATATAAAAGAATACCCGAAGTTTTAGACTGCTGGTTTGAATCAGGATCAATGCCTTTTGCTCAATTCCATTACCCTTTTGAAAATAAAAAGTTTTTTGAAGAAAATTTTCCTTCCCAGTTTGTTGCAGAATACATAGGACAAGTAAGAGCTTGGTTTTATTATATGATTGTTTTATCTACAATATTATTTAACAAAATTCCATCAGAGAATATGGTTACAACAGGGACTATTCTCGCAGAAGATGGTCAAAAAATGAGTAAGAGTAAAAATAATTTTACAGATCCTATGATTTTAATAGAAAAATATGGAGTAGATGCATTAAGATTTTATTTAATGAACTCAAATGTTATGAATGCTGATAATCTCAACTTTTCCGATAAAAATGTTGATGAAATCTACAAACAAGTTTTACTAATCTTATATAATGTAATAAAATTCTATGAAGAAAATAAAGGAAAAGAAAAGAATAAAGAAGATAGTAATGATTTAAGTGATAGATGGGTTTTGTCAAGATTAAATGAAGTAGGAATTAAAGTAAATAACTATTTAGAAAATTACAATACAATAAAATCATCTTCTGAGATAAGGACTTTTGTAGACGATCTTTCTACTTGGTATATCAAATTAAACAGAGAAAGATTTGAAGAAGATGAAGATGCAAGGGGCGTTTTAAGATATGTTTTAGAAAGTTTTTCAAAAATAATTGCTCCTATCATCCCTTTTGTTGCTGAAGAAATTTATCAAACAATAAATGGCAAAAAGAATTCTGTTCATCTTGAGGAATATCCTAAGTTTAAAGAGAGTAAGATAGATAAAAAACTTTTAATAAAAATGGAGTTAATAAGGAAAATTGTCTCTTTAGGATTAAGAGAAAGAGACAAATTGCAAATTGGATTAAAATGGCCTTTAAGAAAATTAACAATTTTTATGAATAAGAATGAATATCCAAAAGAATTAGAAGAAATAATAAAAAATCAATTAAACGTGAAAGAGGTTATTATTAAAGAAAACAAAGAAAAAGAGATTAAAGTTGAATTAGACAAAACTCAAGATGAAGAACTTATTTCAGAGGGTTATGCAAGAGAATTATCAAGATTAATACAAGCATTCAGAAAAGAATTAGGATTAATAAAATCAGAAGAGATAGAAACAACAATCTATTGTGACGAGGATTTAAAAGATAAACTTTCAAAACTAAAAGAATTTTTAAAAGAAAGAACAAATTCTGTTTCAATAAATTTCGAAGACATAAATAAAGATAAAGAAATTATAAAGAATGTTACAACTGATAAGGAAAGATTTAAAAATATAAATGAGTTTAAAATTAAAGATAAAAAGGGGTTGATTAAAATTATCAAAAAGTAGTTACTGATAGGTAATGTTTTAAATTAACTCTTTTCAAATAATAATATTTAAAAACAAAAAAACCTAAGTAAAATAATGATAATCAAAGATGAATTTTTAAGCAGATTAAGGAAAATTTTCGATTTGAATCTTTATGAAGTAAAGGTTTGGACAGCACTTTTATCTCGTGGAACTTCTACAGCAGGGGAATTAAGTAATATTTCAGATGTTCCTAGAAGTAGAACTTATGATATTCTTGAGAGTTTAGAAAAGAAAGGATTTATTATTATGAAACTTGGAAAACCAATAAAATTTGTTGCATTAAATCCTGATGAAGTCGTAGAAAGAGTAAAAAAGAATTTGATAACTTATACCAAAGAGAGAACAGAAAGACTTGAATCTTTAAAAGGAGATGAGGTTTTAGGAGAATTAAATTCTATATTCACAAAAGGAATTAAATTTGTTGAACCTTCTGATTTATCAGGAAGTTTAAGAGGCAGACAAAATCTTTACAATCATATTGATATGATGTTAAGAGGGGCTGAAAAGTCTATTGTCATTGTAACAACAAAAGAAGGATTGAATAGAAAGTTTGAAGCTATAATGCCTACATTAGAAAAATGTAAGAAAAGAAATGTTGATATAAAAATTGCTGCTCCTATAGACAATAGCAATATAAAGATTGCAAAAGAATTCAAAAAGATTTCTGATATTAGAGACATAGGAAGTATTAAAGCTAGATTTATAATTGTTGACTCTAATCAAATCATGTTCATGCTTTTAGATGATGAAAAATTTCATCCAAATTATGATGTTGGAATTTGGGTTAATACAGAATTTTTTGCACAAGCACTTGAATCTATATTTAACATTGCTTGGAAAGATATGAAACCAGTTAAAGGATAAAAACAAGAAATAAAGACAAAAAAGGATTTAAAAATAAGTTCTTCTTTTTTATAATATGAAAAAATTAGAAGCAATAGGGTTTTCATTTATTGGAATAGCTTTATTCTTATTCTTTATGAATCTTAATCTCTTTAAGATAAATGAATGTAGTATTAATGGCAATGTCATACAAAATAAAAATGATTATAATACATTAGTTAGTAAAAACATAAGTGTAATTTTGTCTTCTGTATTTTTTCTTTACGGAATTTTTATGTTTTTATTAAGCGGTTTAGAAAAAAAAGTTCAAGAAGATAAAAAAATGATTTCTAAGGTAAAAGAAGATCCTTTTTTATTGAGAGTAGCTAGAGATATTGGAAAAAACCCTGTTATAAGAAAGGAAATAAATCATTTAATGAATGAATTGTATAAGGGAAATATAAATCCTGGATTAGGTACAAAATATGTTGATAATAACCTTAAAGAAATGAGAGGGAGAAATGGAGCAAGGGTTTATTATAGAATGAATTCTTTTGGAGAATATGAAATTTTAGGATATTCTGATAAGGATACCCAAGAAAAAGTTATAGATAGATTAAAAACTCTTTATAAAAATTAAATTTAATTAAATTGTATGTATTCTTGTTAAGGTTTCTAAATCTCCATATCTTGCAATATCTTCTAA
>JAAZNJ010000065.1 GCA_012798335.1 Candidatus Woesearchaeota archaeon
CCCCCAAAGAAAAAGTGAATAGGAAACCCGGCATTCCTCAGAAGAGTCATACCGGGGACTTAAAGCATGTTCGTACTCTTTAAAGAGTATAGTTATATCATGATTTAAACCTTTAAAAGTATTTCTGTTTTTGGTCATTTTTAGTAGTAATAATCTCCTCTAAATAATTCTGGATGAATTGTTTTATGGATTTCTTGATATTGTTTGTTAAGATTTTTAACCCCTGTATGAATAATACTTTGCAAAATTTTTGGGATAATAATCCAGGATAGAACAATTAATAACAAAATAATTGCTCCAATAGTAAAAGATTCTTTCTTTAATCCTGCAAAAGAGAGGTAAAAAGAATATAAAGATATCATTAAAGCACTAAAAGAAAAAAGTAGAGTATATAATCCAAGATATATACTAGCAAGATAATTTCTATTATTAATTGAAAGCTCAATCAAAAACTTTCTATCTTCTTTACTATATTTCTCCCAATTCATTTTATTTTTCACCCCCAATCTTTAAAACATTTTCAACATTAACTCTTTTATTTCCTGTAAGCAAGTCATTCATCAATCCCTTTTTTATCCTTTCCATTTTTTCTTTCTTCTTCTGTTCAAGCTCAATTTTCTTGTCAATAGTTGAGAGGATTTCTGCAATGCGTTGTTGCTCTGGGAGGGGCGGGAGGGGAATATCCAAGTTTTTGATTATCTCCGCTGTAAGATTAGCTTGGGTTGATTTTTTTGCATATCTTTGCAAATCTAGATAATTAAAATAATAGTAGTAGAATTCAGTATTTGCTAAATTATTGTTCAAAATGATTCCTAATATTGCTTGATTTGTTGTAAGAGGAATTTTATTAATAGTAACTTTACCTAAACTCCCATATATTGCCAATAATAAATTATTTTCTGGAATAAGCCAAGCATTCGAATTCTCTAATCCTTTTTCTGAAATTTTTATTTCTGTTTTATTTATATATTTGCCAGAATTAGTAATATCTTCAATTTTTACAAAAGGTATTTCGCCATCATAAAATTCTTTATTTGATGTTAAAGGAGTTCCGCCACTTTGTATTTTATTACATATTGTACAAAACTTAACTTTTTTCCAATTTGGATTTTCGAGCAATTTTGCCATGAGGCCTTTTTTAAGTCGCTCGGTTGCTTGTATTTCTTTCTCAATATTTTCTAAAGCCCGATCAACCTCTGATAAAATTGTGGCAATGGCGCGTTGTTCGGGAAGGGGCGGGAGGGGGATGAGAATCTCTCTTAATTGTTCTTGGTTAAGTTTTTTTCTTGTTGAACCAACAACATATTGATTTAAATCAAGATAATTTAATATAATTAATAGATATTGATTAGTTATTTCTCCTTCGATAGCCTTTAGAACATGAGCATGATTGTTAACCCAAAATTTTCCATTCATCAAATAAGCACTATTTCCAAATCTCTTAAAATCGCCGCCATCTTCAGCTAATAAAACATACTCTCCATCAAAAATGAATTTATTTATGTGATCTATTATACCATTAGCACCACAATAAGGATATGGTCCATTTATTTTTGCTCTTTCTATTTCACTCAAAGGTATTCTTTTATTATCAAAAATTTCAGCAACATCCCCTAACTTATCTTTTTTCCAACCTTCTGGCAATTTTTTAGTTTGTGCTTGTGATGTCATTTTAAGTTATTATTTTTTTAACTAGTTTTATATTTTGAATCTTTGTAATTCCTTCCTCTTCATAAAATAAAGTAATGCTTTGTAAAATATCCTTCTTACATTTTTCAGAATATTTCTGATATTGCTTATAAAAATGGGTTGGTAAAGTTATAAAACCGAAAGGTTTTTTACTCTCTTTTTTGTAAAATAGTTCGATTGTTGCAGAATTTCCTTTTGTCACTATGTCAAAAAATAAGTGATCTGCACCTCTGTTTAATTTTTTCTTATTTGCTATCAGATTTATAACAAATCTATTGTCTAAAAGGCCTATAAAAGAATTTATAGAATTAAGATATCTATTAATTTTTTCAAATTTTTTATCGAAATTAATTTTTTTAAGATTATCAGGTATAGCTTCTTTTATGTCATTTATATCTGTTATTTTACTAAAATCTACTTTCTTTATGTCTGGTTGTTTATAAACTTCCTTCCAAAAATTTTCTAATAAAGAATTTAATTTATCGAATAGGGGAGAATTCTCATAAGAAATAAAACTTATGCCGTGTGCCCAAAGAAAGGCTTGTGCTTTTTGTTCAAACCCCTTCAAAGAGAAGATAACAGGAACATAATTGTAACGGTAAGAAGAGAAGATTTGTTCATATTTTGTAAATTTAAAGTTTTTTATATCTATTCTTGGAAATTGAGAAACATCTGTATAAATTCCTAAATAATAGCGAGCGATATCAATTTTAATTTTTTTATTTAAATATTTACATTCTCCTATTAGAAGGATTGGATAAGAAAAAGGAAAGTTTATTTTAAATTTCCCAATTATATCTGCTTTGAATTTTCCAGCCCTACCAACTATTTCTTTTTTCTTTTTGCCGGTTTTCCTGTCTAAAATAAATTGGTCTGATTCAATTCTATCTATTTCTGTTTCAAATCCTGATTTTTTTACAATCTCATGTACGGCTAACTCAAATAATCTCCCACGAAGATTATTTAAAACGCCTTGGTACTTCCTAATCACCATTTCATTCAACCTCCCTCAAAAAAATCTCTATTTTTTTGTTTATTTCAGCTTCTTGCTTTTCTAAATCCTTTAACTCATTCCATTCTTTTTCTATATCGATTTGTTCTTGTTCTTCTTCTGGAAAAACATATAAAGAAACATTAAGGTTAAATTCGTTGTCTTCAATTTCTTTTATGTCTACAACTCTTGAAAATCCTTCTTTATTTTCAAAATTATCATAAACATCTACTATTTGCTTAATGTTTTTTTCAGTTAGAATATTGAGTTTTCTTACTTCTGGATGTTTTTCAAAATTTTCACTTGAATTAATAAATAAGATTTTGTTTTTTCTTTCTTGAGGTTTGTTTTTATTCAAAATTAAAATTGCTCCTGGAGCTCCTGTGTTATAAAATAATTTTTCAGGTAATAGGATAACACATTCAATTAAATCATCTTTTATAATTTGTTCACGGATTCCTTTTTCTTTTCCACCCCTAAACAAAGAACCATTATCTAAAACAACCCCAATCTTTCCGGTTTTGTCTTTAACACTGGCAATCATATGCTGAACCCAGACCAAATCTGCTGATTGCTTTGGAACAAAACCGTACTTAAATCTTTTCAAGAATTCTCCTTTTTTTAAAACAGATTCATCGTAACCATCTTGATTCCAAGGAGGATTGCTTATAATATAGTCAAATTGTTTTAAATCATCTCCTTCTTTGAATTTTGGATAGAGTAACGTATCTCCATAAGCTAATTGAACATTTCTTATATCATGGATATACATATTCATCCTTCCTAATGCAAGAGTTTTGTGATTTGCTTCTTGGCCGTATAAAAATAATTTCTCAGCTTCTTTCTTTCCATATTTTTCTTCAACATATTTATAAGAAATGATTAACATTCCGTTTGATGCTGAAGTCGGGTCATATACAGATTTTCCCGGTTCTGGCTTTAAAATTTCAACTATTAATTTAATAACTTCTCTTGGCGTATAAACTTCTCCTTCCTTTGCTTTATCTGGTGCAAAATATCTTAAAATCCATTCATATGCGTCTCCAAGAATGTCAGGAGAAACATGATTTAATTTATTTTCAGAAAATAACTCAACTAATTGTCTTAAAATTTCTGAGTTTTCAATATTTTGAGTAAATTGAATAAAATCTGCATTATCTAAAACATCTTTAAGTTCTGGATTTAACTCTGCTAACACTTTTAAGGCTTTAGAAAATTTTTCAGGCAATTCATTAACTTCATTTCGTAAATTGTCCCAAAGATATTCCTCAGGCAAATCAAACTCGTGATAAGCAGATTTTTTAGCTTCTTCTTCTGCTTCTTTTTCAGTTAATCCTTCTTTTATTAGTTCTTTAATTGCTCTTTCTTTCTCATCTTGCCATTTATCAGAAATTCTTTTTAAAAACAACAAAATAAGAATAAATTTATAATCAACTCTTGTTCTGATTAAATCAGCTGCTTTTTTTAAGATTGAATAAATATCGCTTCTAGTAAGAACCCCCCCATTTAAATTTAAGGATTCTTTTATTATTTCTTGTAAAGGTTTGAGTTTATAAATCCGTTTTCTAGAGTCTTTTGAATCAAGTTTAGCTTCAATCATACCTTTTTTCTTTAACTCTGAAATTATTACAGGAACACTATTTTCATCAACTTTTCCAATTTCTATTAATGCCATTTTTATTTCATCACTAGAGATTTCTTGTTCTCCAAATTTTTTCCAAAGGATTTTATATCTCTTTTCTAGCCATTCATTAGTTGTTTTAGGCATAAAAATCTTAGAAAAAGAGAATTTATAAATTTTTTGTCTTTTAGGTATATAAGTTTAAGCTTATGATTTTTAACTTAAATAAATTTATTTCCTTACACAAACTTATACACAGAGTTTAATAAATATAAAGCAAGAACAATCATAACAATTCCTGCAGCTAACCTCATCCATTTTTTATTTTCTTCAACCCAAGAGGTTATTTTTTCTGTTTTTGTTCCAAAATAAGCTATTAAAACCATTACAATCAAAGGAAGAACATAAATGAGATTATATAATAAAAGATAAGGAATTCCAAAAGTTTTATTGATATGCATTAAACTTAAAATTGCTAGATAA
>JAAZNJ010000010.1 GCA_012798335.1 Candidatus Woesearchaeota archaeon
GACGAGGTTGAACTTGCATTAGAAAAAAAAGTTGAGGACATTTTAAGAGAAGCAATTGAAAGAGCAAAAGCAAATAAGAGAAGAACTATTCAAGCAAGAGATTTATAGGTTATATTAAGAGTTTATATTAAGCTTATAAGTAAAAGTAGTTAAAAAAAAGGAGATTATCCTAATAAAGTTTAGTAAGTTTTTTAATAATCTTAATCATCAGTTTCCACTCTTGGAGCTAAAAGAAAATTCATTTCCAAAACTTCTGTTTTTATGTCCATTTTAAGAGGGTGGTCACTAGCAAAGTTTAAAATTAATTTATCAGTCATTTTCGCTGCTTTCATAAATTTCTGCAAGTATTCTATACTATATTTAGATTTACAATCTTCTCCTTCAATTTTCACTTCATCTGTGGAAAATTCTGCTCTTGCAGAGTCTAAACCTCTTGATTCAACAATAAAAAAGTTATCTTTTACAATGAAAGCACAAGAATCTGAAACAACAGAACTATCCTCAATCGCAGAATTTAAATCTTCTGAAGAGATTTCTACTTTTGAGCTATATTCTAAAGCAGGCATCTCTTTATCTTGACTGTCTAAATCTAAAAGAGTCATTGTAAAATTTCTTTTTATTTTGCCTTGAATTTGTATTTCAAGGAGATTTTCTTTTTTTTCTAAAGTCAAAGGTGTTGAACTTCCTGCTCTTCTTAAAACTTTTTTTAAGTTATCTAAGTTTATTCCTAAAACATCATTTTCTGCTTCAAATTTGGAAAAAGAACTTTTTGGAATTTTAAATCTGACCATAGCAACATTTGCAGGATCAATAGCAGTTATATTCATACCATGTTCATTAAATTTTATTTTAACTTCTGTTACTAATTCTGAAATAACATCTATTGCTTTTGAAAACAAAATTGGGTCATCTAATCTTACTATCATATTATTTTAAATAAGAGTTTACTTTTAAGTATTACTATTATTAAGTATAAGTTATCTATTTAAACCTTTCATAATTATTTTTATAATGGCAGATGAGAAGGAGATTTCTTTAAAAGAAAAAAGAATAAGAAAGATAACACAGCTGTATTATTCTAATCCTGAAATACAAAAAGCTTTGTTTGAGTTCTCTAAGAATAGAGAAGTTGTTCCAAGATATTTTGAAGGTTTTGGGAAAAGGCCTGATTCTTGGCAATATCCTTCGGATATGTTTGAATTAGTAAAAAAAGGAGCAACCTCTTTTCATTGTTCTCAAGAATTATGGGATAATCCGCTAAATCTGTCAAATAATCAGAGCCAAGAACAAATAAATAGTATGAGGATTGGTTGGGATTTTCTTATAGATATAGATTGCCCTTGGATAGAGGGTTCAAAATATGCTGCAATTGCTATAATAAATGTATTAAAAAAATTTAATATAAATTCTATTTCTGTAAAATTTTCAGGTTCAAAAGGATTTCATATTTTAATTCCTTCAAAATCTTTTCCAAAAGAGATTGGTGGAGAAGAAACAAAAAATCTATTTCCAGAATTACCAAGAAAACTTATAAATTATTTAAAATTTGAGACAAGAAAAGAATTAGAAAAGATAATTCCAAAAGATTTTTTAGAGAGCATATTGAAGAATAGTGAAGTTAAAAGAGGGGTACAATGTAACTCATGTAATGGGATAGCAGAAGAGTATTTGTATTTAGAACTTTTTTGTGATAAATGTAAGATTGGAGAAGAAAGAAGAATACCTTTTAAAGATAAGATAGAGATTAAATGCCCAAATTGCTCTAAACCTTATAGAATAAAAAAGTCAATTCCTTTTTATTTTTGTAAGAATTGCAATATTGATTCTATGAAAAAACCTTCAAATTTTTCAACTACAATAATGGCTGATTTATTTGAAGTTATGGGTTTAGATTTAATCTTAGTCTCTCCTAGACATCTTTTTAGAATGCCTTATTCTTTACACGAAAAAACAGCTTTATCAAGTATAGTAATAGACAAAGAAAAGTTAAAAGATTTTGATTTGAAAGATGCAAATCCTATTAATGTAAAAATAAAGAATTTTATGCCTGAAAACATAAAAGAAGGGGAAGCAAAAGAATTTGTTATAAGAGCATTAGATTGGAATAGCGAAAATAACAAGAAAAAAGATGAAAAGAAAAGTGAAAAAAGAAACTTTAAAGAAGTAGAGATAAAAGATGTTTCAGAAAATAATTTTCCCCCCTGTATAAAGAAGATTTTACTAGGAATAAATGATGGTAAAAAGAGAGGTTTATTTGCTTTAATCAATTTTTTTAAGATGATTAATCTTGAAGATGAAGAAATAGAAAAAAAGATTTATTCCTGGAATGAAAAGAATAATCCAAAATTGAGTGAAAGTTATCTTAAATCCCAAATTTCTTGGGCATTAAAAAATAAGAAGATTATGCCTCCAAATTGTAAGGAGTTTTATCAAGCTATAGGTGTTTGTATTCCAGATGAAATTTGCAATAAGATAAAAAATCCAATTAATTATGTTATCATAAAAAATTCAAACAGTCAAAAGCCAAAATCAAAAATACAAAGAAAAAAGATTTGAAATAAAGTTTAAAAACAAGTTCTTCGTTTAAAATAGATGGATAATAAAAGATTTTTTATTTATATGATTTTATTCTCTTTATTAATCTTTAATCTCTTATTTATAAAAAGCTTAGATACAAATACAACTGATCAAAAGGCTATAGCTTGGTTAAAAACTCAGGTTTCTGGTAAATGCAATAACTTAAATAGTGAAGAAAAAATATTTTCATTACTTTCTATTGGAGAATGTAAGAGTGAATTAAAAGCAGAATCCGCTGATAAAACTTGTTGGCCAGGTTCTTCTTGTAATGTTAAAACTAGTGCTGAAGCAATAATTGCTTTAAAAAATTCAGGAGAGAGTACAATAGAAGCAGAAAACTGGCTTTTAAATCAAACAATTCCGTTTAAAGCTTTGAATTGGTATTTACAAGTTGACACAGAAAATAAAAGTAAATGTTCTATAAACTATGATGGAGAAAAACACCAATTCAGTGTTTCAGAAGAGCAGTTAGTTTCTTCAGGAGGATTAGGCTCATGTTTTTCTGTTTATGATTCATATTGGTTAAAAATTTCTTCTTCATGTTTAGATAAAGAATTTTCAATTTCTTGTGATGTTCCTTTCTCTACTTCTTTATTATTCAAAAAAGTAGATTCAGATTATTTCTTTATTCCATTAAATACTCATTTTGCACAATCAGAAGGAACCACAACAGAAAAAGTAAAATCTTATTGTGTTGCTGAACAAGGGACTTCCTCTTGCAATTATGAAAGCACCCTATGGACAGCACTTGCATTAAATTTTGTTGGAAGAAACTCTTCAAATGATTATTTAGCTTATTTAATCTCTTATTCAGACCAAAATCAGAAATATCTTCCTGAATCAATTTTGTATATTTTAACAGGAAATTATAAAGATGATTTATTAAATAAACAGACAGGAGAAGGTTATTGGCAAGTTTCAAATGATAAATTTTATGATACAGCATTAGCATTGCTTCCTTTTCAAAATGATGATAGTTTATCACAAAAAGTTAAATCTAAAAGCTGGTTAGATCAAGTTCAACAAAAAGACGGTTCTTGGAGAGGTGATATTAAAGATACTGGTTTTTTAATTTATTCTTTATGGTCTAGAAAAATTGTTCCAACAACTTCAACTGATTGTAGAAATGCTGGATATTATTGTTTAACAAATTCTGAAAGTTGTAGTAGAGCAGAAGGAAGTGTTTTATCAAATTATAATTGTGCTAGTGGGGGTGTATGTTGTACTAAAGACATACAAAAAACATGTGCTGAAAAATCAGGAATTTTTTGTTATCAAAATCAAACTTGCTCTGGGCAATCTGTGAGTTCATCAGATTCGGATATAACAAAAGTTTGTTGTGTAGGAACATGCCGGAATCAAACAGCCTATAATGAAGGAAATTCAGGAGGAGAGACAAATGGAGGAACAACAGAAAGATCTCAATGCGAAAAAGATAATGGTGTTTGTAGAACAAGTTGTAGTTCTAATGAAAAACAAATAAGTTCTCCTTGTTATGATGAAAATGATCTCTGTTGTATACAAAAAGAAAAATCTTCTATTTTATTAATTTTGATAATTGGTATATTAATACTCTTAGTAATCTTTGGATTTATTTTTAAGGATAAACTAAGAATTTTTTTATTCCCAATACTCTCAAAAATTTGGAAAAAGAAGAATAAAAATCAATTAATTAATAACAATATGGGCTCAAGCCATTTAGAAAATAAAAGAATACCTCTAACCAACCAAAATGCTCCTTCATCAAGAGTATACCCTGGAGCAATACAAAGAAGGATTATAATTCCTGAAAATAAAAATTTTGAAAATCAAAGGATTGTTAATAGAAAAGAGACAAATAAAAATTCACAAGAAGTAGAAGATGTTTTAAAAAAGTTAAAAGACATTAGTAAATAAAATGAAAAAAATTACAATTTTATTCCTGATATTAATAGTTTCAGTTCAATTAGTAGATTCTATTGTTTTCAATTTAAACGAAGATCAATTAAAAAAAGATCAACCTCTAATTGGGAGAATTCAAGGAGTTTTTACAAATGGACTTTCAACAAACAATATATTTTTTTATAGAGGGGATATGAAAATTCCTTTCAATCCTGTTTTAAAAAAGATACAAGATGATTATTATTTATATACTGATTGCGATGGTAAATCCCCTGGAAATTATACAATAAAAATACAAGGAGTTTCTTATTTACAAAATGGGAAATTAACAAATGAAGATATAATAAAAAATTTTTCAATCTCTGAAGATATTGTTGATTTTTCTTTAAGTCCTGGAATAATAGACACAGATAAAGATTTTTTTATTACTATAAAAAATAAAGCAGAAGATGATTTAAAAATAAGTGTAGAGATTAATAAAGAGAATAAAAATAATAGAGAGATTTTAATTTATGATAATGGAGAAACCTTAGATAAAGAAGATATAACCTTGAAAATTGGAGAAATAAGAGTATTAAAGTTTGTTTTAGGAAATGAAGGACAATCTGGATTTTACAATTTAAGTTTTAAATCAAATTCTATAACCTATGATATACCTGTTTATGTTCTATCAAATCCAAATTCTTATGAAAGCAATAAAATGGAATGGCAATATTCTAGTATAAATTTTACAGGTTTAAACATAAAAAAGGGGAATATTAAGATAATAGGATTAGCAAATTTAGAATCAGAAGAAATTGATGACGTATCTTTTTCAGTTAGTGATAGCATAAAAGATTATGTCAAAGTATTAAATCAAAGTGTTAATTTAAAAAAAGGATTAAATGAAATTTATCTTAATATTAGTTCTGAAAATGTTGGAGAATTACAGGGTTTAATTTCAGCATTATTTGGACAAGAAATAACAAGTATGTCATTAAAAATAAGTTTTATAGGAGAAAATGAAAAGCCAAAAAATAAAACCAGCGAGATTAGCAATACTTTAGTGGAGAATTCTGGAATTGGAGAAGCAAAACTTAGATGCAGTGATCTTGGGGGCCATCTTTGTGACACAGAACAAACTTGTGGGAATGGTGGTGTAAAACAAGTATCAAAAGAAGATAATGAACTTCAATTTTGTTGTGTTGGAGGAGAGTGTTTGAATACAAAAACAAGTACAAATAATGGAAATTCTAGACTAGGAATTATTTTAATCATAATCTTAATTATGATTGTAGTTGTAATTTTCTTTAAGTTTAAGTCAGCAAAAAGGCCTATAGATCTTCTAAAAAGAAAAAAAGTTTAAGTGCAGATTAAATTTAGAATATGGAATAGTTTAGTATGTAGAATTATTTTTTAGATTTCTTTTTTGTCTTTTTATCTTGAATCTCTTTAGATTTTTCTTTGTTTTCTACATTAGGAGAAGTAGGATTAATAACAATTTTATTTGATTTTTCATTTTCCTTGTCCATTGTCTTAACTAGTAATTCTTTCAATCTCCTTTCTAAAATATTCTTTTCTGATTGCATTATTCTTGCTACATTTTCATAACTATGAAGCCTTAAAATTAAATCAGTAAGTATGTCTCCGAGTTCATTATTTGTCATTTCATATTTTAATGGGGATAAGATTTCAACATGAGACGGCATGTATTTAAACATTAAAACAACAAAAGAATGGATGTCTTTGGATTCTAACTCTATTTCTGCAAAGCTAGAAAATACCTCTTTGTTTTCCCTTAATTCTTTAGGTTCATTTGTTTTAGAATTTTTAACAGAAATTCCTGGTTCATTTTTTATCTGATTTATTATGTTATTTAAACTTTCAGATAAATATTCTTTTGGTTTTCCTAATATCTCTAAAACCATTACTATCCTAATAGGTTTTTCATTGGAGCTCATTTTTTAATTTTTTTCTTCTATTTAATATCAAGAGGATTAATATAAATCCTAAAAAGATAATTACATAAATAGATATCTTTTCTAAAACAGTTTTGGTTTTTTCTGTTTTTATATCTTTTGAATTTAAGATTATTTTTTCTAAAACAAATGTTTGGTTTGTTTTATTTATAGAATTAGATAGATTTAGAGTTTTATTATTAATTATAGAATTTGTAGAATTAATTGAAGGATTATTCTCTTTATTGTTTTGAGAATTTTGAGAAATTGAAGAAAAAGTTTCATTTGTATTATTTTCACTTGTATTAATTAATTGATTATTAAAACTTTCATTAACACAAGCTAATCCTTGAGATTTTATTTTGGATAGAGTAATGTTTCCTATTCCTTTAACTTTTATTAAATCATCTAAAGAAGAAAAAGGTCTTGATTCAATTATTCTTTGAGCTAAAACTTCTCCGATAGTTATTATCTTATCTAATTCTGAGAGATTAGCACTATTAATGTCTATTTGAGAACTATTACAAAGACAAATTATTCTTGATGAGAAATTCAAAAATGTAAAAAAGATAAATAAGATAATTAAAAAATTTTTTATTTTAATCATTGAATATAAGAATAATAAAAAGTTTTTATTCTTTTTTATATTTCTCTAAAAAATCAATGTATTCTATTTTAAGATTAGAATTAAAAGAATTTTGTTTAGAATTTGAATTTGAATCTTTTTTATTTTTTCTTGCTATTAGAATTCTTGAAAAAATTTTATTTTCTAAGAGCCAAAAACACATTCCTCTTTCTATAGGGTCAAGATATCCGTTTGCTTTGACTTCTAAACCTATAATCTCATAATTGTCTAAAGATTTTTTTCTAAAACAAATAAAATCAGGAAAACCTGTTCCTATGCTTAAAACTTTTAGAAACGGATTGTATTTTCTTTTTGCAGGAACAAGTTTATTCTTTTCATAATCTACAGTGTTAGTCCATTTATCAACTATCCAACCCAAGTCTTCTAAATTTTTTCTTACTTGGGCTTCAAATTTTTGTCCTTTAGCACGATTGCTCTTCCCTATTTTAGATTTTTCTTTAAATTTTAATTTATTTTTAGAAATTGATTTTTCTTCTGTTTTCTCTTCTGTATTCTCTTCTTTATTCTCTTTTGTTTTCTCTTTTCTTTTTTCTGAATTTATGTCTAAATTTTTATTTAAATCCTCTTTTTTTGTTTTCATTTTTATTTTTAGTATTTTATTCTAAATTAAATTCTTTTGGATTGAATAACAAGCAATTTTTTTATATCCTTATTTTATAATAAAAAATATTAAAGTTTATAAAGATAAACATCATAAAACATTTATGAATAAAGAGGTGAATAATAAAAAAGCACAGGTAACAATATTTATTATTCTTGCAATTTTAATTGTTCTTGGTTTTCTTATATATTTTTTAGTTTATCCAAAAGTAAAAAATAGTTCTAACCCTTATGAAGATAATCCCCCTGTGTATATTGAAAATTGTATAAAAGAAGATTTAGAAAATTTAACAAGAACCTTAAGTTTACAAGGTGGAAGTTTAAATCCAACAGCATATTCTTTTTATAATAATACAAAAATTCAATATGTTTGTTATACTGAAGAGTATTATAGGCCCTGTGTTATACAAAAACCTCTTATTGATAATGATATAAAAAAGATAATGGAAGATTCTATAAAGAGTAAAGTTAATGAATGCTTTAATAATTTAAAGAACATTTATGAGAAAAAAGGTTATAATGTTCAAATTAATAAACCTGGAAAAGAGGTTAATGTTGAAATTTTACCTCAAAGAATTGAAACAATATTAAATTATTCCTTAACTTTAACAAAAGGAGAAACAAGGAGGTATGATTCATTTAAGATAGTACAGAATAATAATCTTTATGAATTATTAGCACTTGCTGTTAATATAATAGACTGGGAGTCAAAATATGGAAATGCTCCTGTTGAAGATTACATGATGATGTATCCAGAAATTAAAGTTGAAAGATTATATAAAAATTCAGGAGA
>JAAZNJ010000066.1 GCA_012798335.1 Candidatus Woesearchaeota archaeon
AGGTGAAACTGCAGAAATTTCAATATGTTTAGCACCTGTATTAAGTTTAAGAGAAGCATCTTTAATTATATTTGCTGTTCTAGGATCAGTGGTCATGCCTAAACTTTTTAAATTAGTTCTGTATCCAACAAAATCTCCATAGTTTTCTTTAAAAGTAGAACTTCCTCCCTGATAAATATCTTTTATTTCATAATTAGTCATTTTATTTTAAAATAATTTTTATTAAATTTTATTTGGAGTAATTTAATTTATATATTAAGCATAAAATTGTTTATTAATTTATTCTTTTATCTTCTTTAAACTTCTTTTTTTAAATTTATCTTTATCTCACCAAATATTAAATTTTTTATTTTTTTTAAACAAAAGATAATTCTCTCTTAATTCGTCTCTCTCAGGATTAAAAGAGTTTATTATAAAATCAGGTTTTTCTATAGAATATCTTTTTTCTTCTTGTTTATCTAAATTATAAGATTTATCATTAAGTTCTATTTTTGAAACAGGATTAAATTTTTTATCAAAAGGGTCAATTTTTAATTCTTTTGGATTTGATATATATTCTTTATCTTTCACTTCAGGAGAATATAAAATTTCGGAATCTTCTTTAATGTCTCTCTTTATTTGTGTTTCAGAAAAAGATTCTTCAAGATTTTTAGTTGAATTCTTATTATTTGAATTTTCTTTTTCTTCCTTATTTTTTTCAGGATTATCTGAAACAGAAATGATTAAATTTTCCAATTGAAAACCTTGAATAAATTCATTGTTTTCACTTTCTATAAAATTAAATTTTTCATTATCTTCCAAATCTTTGTTATTGATATCTTCAGAATCAAAATTTTTTTCAGATTCTTTTTCTGTGTTCTCTCTTTTTTCTTCAATTTTATTTTCCAAATTTTCTTTTTTTTCTAAGATTTCCTTTCTTTTTATTTTTTTAATAAAAATATTTCTTTTTATTGGAAAAATTTTAGTTTTCATAATAATCAATAAATTTTTAATTTAAAAAAAGAGAAAGTTTTACTGTTATTTGTAAAATTAGGTATAACTTGGCATACCATGGGATTTTTTATATAAGTCAAATATATCAAAAAGTTTGGATTTAGAATTTTCTGCTGCAAGAGCTCTTAAATATTCTGATTCTATATCATTGTCAGGAGCAATGGTTTTTTGTTCTTCTTTTTTATTTTGTGATTTTTTTTCATTATTAGAACTTTCATATTTCCCAAATAAGGCTAAAAAAGGATTTGATTCATCTTTTAAATTTTTAGATGTTTCTTTATTACTTTCATTTTTTTCTTCTGATTTTTCATTTAAAAAAGAATTAATCTCATCTGCCATAACATCTAAACTTTCTTTTGTTGATCCTTCCACAAGTTCTAATGCATCCGTATATTCGGCTTTTTTTAATTCTTCTTTTAATTTGTCTATTTCTTCAGAGTTTAATGCATAAGCCTTAAAAGAGATTTCAGTTCTCCCACCAAAAGTATAATGTCCTTGTTGACTTATTTTTTGAGGAATTCCTCTAAAAACAAAATTTACAAGTATACAAGAATAATAATCTCTCCTTATTTTATTCTTTAAATAAAATTTATTGTTAATCCTTGATTTTCCAAGCAAAAATTCAGGAATATTATTTTTTGAAAATTCATCAGCTAAATCCAATTTCATTTTCCCGAATAAGGTTAATTCTAAAAGAATAGTATTAAATGTTTTTACTAGAGCAGCACTGTTAGATTCTTTTTGCTCTAACATTTTAGCTGCCTTCAAATAAGGACGAGCCCATTGAGAATATAATTTTAAACTATTCATCTGGCTTTTAAGATAAGTTCTTTCGAGTTCATATCTCTTTTTTAATTCTGACTCTGACTGTTGTAACCAAAGATTAAATTCTTGTATTCTGCCTTTAACTGCTCTTTTTACTCTGTCATTTAAATCTAATGAATCAACATCTTTTTCAGTTTTACATTTTAAAAAAGCGTCAATTAATAATTCAAAACCAGACTGGCCAAATGTCATAGCTTTTATGCTTGAATTCCCTTTAGAGATATCTACCTTATCCATCCATATTTGTTTTAAAGATAGATAAGCTGCTTCTCTTTCATTTTCATCTTTTGATTTTAAATTTTCATATTGTTTTAACCTTAATTTAAAATCCTTTAAATCATAAACAATATTTAAGATACTTTTTATCACGGTATTTGCATCTCCTAACAATTTTGATGCTTGTTGTTGCATCAATGTTGCTTTTTGTCCAAGTTCTGAAAAATGACCTGAACCAGGAGTAGAAACAAAATTGTCTTCTAATTTTTCAGGAGATAAACCCATGTCATTCATTAAATCTAAGAGATAAAAATAAATCGGTTCTAAAGTTTCAGAAGAAGAATCATAAATTAAAGTGTGAGAAGCTTCAGGGGATCCTTTCTTCTTATAATAAGGGCTTATATCTAGTATAAGTTCTGGAATTGATTTAACATTCACCATGTAATTATTAATATAATTCATTTAAAAAATGTTTCTAAACAAATATTTTTATCTTTAAAAGAGATTAGCTAAGTTTAAAAATAAAAAACAACTAATAATATTATGATTTTCAATAGGAAAAAGAAAGAATCTATTATTGATTTAAGACAGTTTAAAAAAATTGCAAATTCTAATAATAAAATATCAAATTTAAATAATTTAGATAAAGATAAGAATAATAATTATAGAGAGGAAGAATCAAATAATTTTGATTTTTTAGGAAGTTTAGCTTCTTCAAATTCATCAAATAGCTATTCAAATTCAAATAATTTTAATAATAAGGATATGAATAATCCTAATCAAGATTATATTTATGTTAATGATAATTACATAAATAATTCTAATGAAAGTGCAGAAGAGAAAAGAAAAAAACTTGCAAAAAGACTTTTAGATATGACGAATAAAATTGAAGATTTATCAAATCAAATCTATCATTTAACTCAAAGAATCGAGGTAATTGAAAAAAAATTAAGATTAAATTTTGAATGATTTAATACTAAAAATGTTTAAAAAATTAAAAAATTAAAAATTTATAGATAAGGAAATATTTTTAAACTAAATAATCTTATAAAATTTATCAAATTTATACAAGTAAAAGGAGGTAAAAAGATGAGATACAATAAAAAGGGTTTGTCTGACATTGTTGTTACTCTTATAATTGTACTTTTATCTATAGTTGCTATAGGCGTTGTTTGGAGTGTTATTAATGGTTTAATAAAAAACCAAAGTCAAGGAGTAGCATCTGGAAGCAAATGCTTAACTGCAGTTGTTGATCCTACAAGTTTGAATTGTGCTAATGATAGTGATTATTTTAAGTGCACTATAGATTTACAAAGACAAACACAAGGATCAGAAACACCTCTTGCAGGCGTTGAATTAGTTTTTATACCATATAATACAACTTCAAAACAATCTTTATCTAAGGTTGGGCCTATTGATTTAACAGGAGATGTTCCTGCATTAGTAGGAAAAAGAGCAACAGATGTAAATACAACTAGAGCATATAGTACAGATTTAGTTATTAAGACAGTTGAAGCAACACCTTACTTTTTGGATGATTCAGGACAAAAACAGAGATGTCAGAATACAAGACCTTACACTATTGCAGGGTATAGTTAAAGAAGAGAATTTTTTCTTTTTTTTGTATCTTCTTTTATTTTTTTATTATTTTATAAACTTCATCGTTTTTCTTTAACTTAAACTCTGTTTTAATTGCTATCTCCTGATTCTTTTTTCCCAAAGGGATTTCTCTTTTGTTTATTTGCATTGAGGTTACATTCATTTCAATAATTCCTGTTTCTTTTCCCAAGATTATTATTCTATCATTCAATTTTAAATCTGAAACAAGTCTTATTGAAGCAACATTAATTTTATCATAATAATGTAAAACCTTCCCAATGTAAATTTTTGTTTCTTTTGATAAATTATTTTCTTTGTTTGCAAAATCATCAGAAGTTGGCATTTTTAAATAAAAACCTGATGTAAAACCTCTATTGTATACTTTTTCAAGCTCTTCTAAACCGTTTTTTATTTCTTCTTCATTTAGTTTTTTATCCAATGCTTTTCTATAAACTCTTACTGTTTTATCAACATATCTTGCATCACGATTTCTTCCTTCAATTTTAAAACATTTAATTCCTGATTTCTTCATTTTTTCAATAAAAGGTAATGTACATAAATCTTTAGCAGACATAACACGATTATTCTCTAATTTTAGTTCATTTCCCTCTTCATCTTTTATAAAATAAGATCTTCTGCATGGTTGCAAACATTCTCCTCTATTAGCAGATTTATTAAATAAAAATTGAGAGGTAAAACATCTTCCTGATTCTGAAACACACATTGCTCCATGACAAAAACATTCTATTTCTATTATCTTTGATATTTCTTTTATCTGTTTTAAGTTTAATTCTCTAGCTAAAACAACTCTAATTGCCCCTAAATTTCTATAAAACATTGCAGCTTCTCTATTAGAAACAGAAGCTTGCGTAGATATAATAAAAGGTATTTTGTATTTTCTACATAAATTAATAACAGAAAAATCCCAGCATATAATAGCATCAACTTTATTTTTAACCTTTTTAATTATATTTTCAATTTTTCTTAATTCTTTATCGTATATTATTGTATTTAATGTTAAATATTTTTTAACATTTTTTTTATTACAAATTTCATTTATTTTTTCTAAATCTTTAATTGTAAAATTTTTTGCATTTGCCCTCATAGAAAATTCTTTTAATCCAAAATAAATAGAATCTGCTCCTGCATTCACAGCAGCAACAAGCATAGGAAAATCACCTGCAGGTGCTAATAATTCATATTTTTCTTTTTTCATTTTGATATATAAGGAAATTTTATTTATATTTATTAGGTTAACATTAATTTTTATTTTAATATTTAAAATATTATAAAGAATAGATATTAATAAGTTTTTTATACCTTTTTTTGTTAAAATAATCATAAAAAAGGACTATTAAATAAAGGATAATGGCGATTGTAGTTCAATGGCAGAATGTGCGACTGTGGCTCGCATGATAGGGGTTCGATTCCCCTCAATCGCCTTTTAAACAATGAGAATACTTTTTATATGCAAATATAACTTATTTAGAAGCAGAGTTGCTGAAGAATATTTTAAAAAAATAAATAGGAATAAAAAGATAATTTCTTTTAGTAGAGGGATTATTATTGGCAAATCTCCAGGAAAAGAACATATTAAGTTATCAAGAGAAATATTAAAGATAAGAATTGATAAAAGAAAATCTTTACCATTAGATATTAAAGATTTAGAAAGTGCTGATTTAATTATAGTAACAGCAGATGATGTTCCAAGAATTTTATTTAATCATAATTCTTTAAAAAATAAAAAGATAATTTTTTGGAAGATAAAAGATGAACAATTTCAAAACAAAAAGAATATTAAACATATAATTCTTAAAATTAAGAAGAAAGTAGAAAAATTAAATGAAAAATTAATCAAAAATGAATACAGATTTAATAAAAGGATTTAAAGATTTTACCGGAGAAGAAGCAGAAAAAAGGAAGTTTATAAAATCAATTTTAGTTGAAACTTTTGAAAAATATGGTTTTGAACCTGCTGAAACACCTGTTATAGAAAATGAAGAATTTGTTAGAGGAGAAAATAAAGGAGATGAAGCAATAAGCGAAATTTATACTTTAAAAGATAAAGGAAACAGAAATTTAGCATTAAGATATGAATTTACTTTTCAACTAGATAGAATTTCAAAAAGCAAAAAACTCCCTTATAAAAGGTATCAAATAGGAGAAGTATTTAGAGATGAACCTACAAATTCAAAGAGAGTAAGACAAATAACTCAATGTGATTTAGATATTGTTGGAAGCACAATAAGAGATGAAGCAGAAGTTCTTTCTATTGCTAATGAAGTTCTTTCAAAATTAAGAATAAAAAATGAAATATATATTGGAAATAGGGCTTTGCTAAATGAGATAATGGATGATGAAGGAATAACTAAAAATAAAGAAGAAAGAAATCAAATAATGAGAGAGATTGATAAGCTAGATAAGATAAAAGAAGAAGACATAATGATAAATCTCAAGAAATTTAAAGCAGAAAAATTAATTAATATTTTTAAAGAGAAGGAAAAATATTTTGAAAAATATAAAAATTATGAACAAATAAAAAAATTAAAAGAATACTGTTCTTTTTATGGATTTAATATAATATTTCAACCAAGCCTTGTTAGAGGATTATCTTATTATAATGGAAATGTTTGGGAAATAAAAACAAAGGAAATGAGAGAAAGTATTTGTGGGGGTGGAAGTTACCTTGTTAATGATATTCAATCGACAGGAATTTCTTTTGGATTAGAGAGATTAAGTATTTTATTTAATTCATTCAATAAAAAAGAAAAAATTCTTGTTTTATCTTTAAATCAAGATGAAAAAGCAATAAAATTTTCTCAAAAATTAAGGGATAAAGGAAAAAATGTTGTAATTTTTTATGGTAAACCAACAAAAGCATTAGATTATGCAAATTCTTATAAGATAAATGAAGTAATCTTTATAGGAGAAGAAGAGGTAAAAAAGGGGAAAGCTAAAATTAAAAACATGCAAACAGGTAAAGAAAATTTTATTGATTTATAGTTTTTTAGTTACTGTTTTTTAATTAGTTTATATTATAGTTAGTTGATATTTTGGAAGAGTTCTAAAAAAAGAAAAAATAAAACAAAAAAGAAAAAATAAAGTCGTTTTATTTTAGTTTATAAGTTACACTAACACTTGCACTAACTTCTTGATCAGAAGGGTTAACATTTGCAACGCTTTCTTTTGCTAATGAACCCGCAGCAGAGATATCTTGAGAGTCAAGAGCTCTATAAATTGGCCATGGATAATAATTAAACTCATTCAATTGTACAGATATAATATTTCCAAGTTTTTTATTAAAACCTGATGCAGTTGCTTCTGCTTTTGTTTTTGCATCAAGAGAGGCATCTTTTATTGCTTGTTCTTTATATTTTCTTTGTATTTCTTGACTAAGTTCAAAATTTATATAACTTATCATTGCTCCTGAATCCACCCCTAAATCTATTATCTTAGAAATTTTATCAAAATCTGTAGCATTCAATTCAACTTTTAAAGAGCGAGTTGCTTTAAACCCGTCTTCTTTCATTTTATTGTTTTCCCAATAATTGTTAGGATAAATGTTAAAGTTTTCTGTTTTAATATCTTTCTCATTAAATCCGTTCTCAATCATTTTTTCAGTAAAATTTTTTAAAATTTCTGAATTAAGAGAGTTAGCCTCAGCACTTGTATTCCCTTTTGTTTCTATGTTAAAATATAAAGAAACAATATCAGGCGTTACTTTTACTGTAGAATGACCTTGTATTGTCAAAACATTTTGAGTTAAATCTTGTTTTGCTTGAGAAGTAAACAAAAAAACAAGTGCTATTATCAGTATAACCCCACAGATTATAGAAGTTATTACTATTGATTTATTTTCATTTCTCATTTTTTATTTATTTCATATTTTACCTCCTTTCATCACAATTTCCTCCAGTTTAAAACTGAGATTATAATTATTGCAATCAAAGAACCAATAAAAAAATAAAGCCATAAATGAGGATTATATACCCAATTGGAAGAAGCTGGATTAATTAAAGAAGTTGTTTGGGTCATAATTGATTCAGATTTAGCCCATAAAACTTGAGAATTGTCTTGAGTAATCTGACTTATGAGGTTATTAGAAATTTTAGAATTATTGATTTTTTCATAAACCCAAATAGAAAAACTCCCCACTACAGAAAATAAAAAAGCAGGAATTATTGATTTTATTTTATTAGATACAGATTTTTTAGGAGACAAAACTATAAATTTATTTGTAAGTTCATACATTAAAATTTTTTTTCCTTTTTTACTCCAAAAAAAATTTTGTTTTTTTTGAACAAATCCTGCTTCAACAAGTTTTTTTATATTATATTCAATAGTATTAATTGGTAATTTTAAAGCATCAGATAAATCTTTTTCACTCGCTTCTTTTGTTTGAGTAAGATAAGATATTATTTTTTTACAAGTCTTGTTATTTAATACATCTGCGATTATTTTAGATTTTGAATCCTCAAGGGAGATAAGTATAAAATGTTCTTCATTCATGTTTAAATCAAGATTTTTGATTTTATAAATAATTTGAAAGGTTCAATTTTATTTGAAGTTATTAACAGAATTTTAATTAATGTTTATTGTATAATGATTTTTTATTTATTCATAAATACTTAAAACAGGATTAACATAACAATTATCCCAAGGGAAATATGAAAAACTTAAATATTCCTTGTTTAAACATTCTGCTCCTTTTCCTTTTTTCTTTATTAAGATAAAATCATCTGAAAAATCAGCCCAAAAAACATCACTGTTTTTTTCATGATAAGGGATTATTTTTTTAGCAGAAGGATAAAAATATTCTGGAGGAGAATCAATTATAGCAATCCCATCAGGCCTTAAGACTCTATAAATCTCTCTTAATGCTTTTAACTTATCTAAAATATATGGGAAAGTCATAAAAGAATAGACTAAATCAATAGAACTATCAGAAAAATCAAGATTATTTGCATCACAAAGTTTTAGATAAACATTTGGTCTTTTTTTAATTTTAAACTTGTCTAAAGA
>JAAZNJ010000067.1 GCA_012798335.1 Candidatus Woesearchaeota archaeon
ATTTATGGCAGGTTTTCGAACTCTGCGGCACTTCGTGCCTTGCCCTCACTTAGTGAGGGGCACATAACACGGGCTATACGGCTCACTTTGTTCGCCAAAATTCCGCTTTCAGCGGAACTTCGTATAGCCCGGAAACGTTATGTCTAATTAAAATTACTTTTCTTTCCCACCCAATAGGACGCGTGCAAAAACCGAAGAAAAACAAAAATTATTTAAACAAGTGCCATCTTAATATTTAGAGGTGATGGAACCTTAAGATGCCTAATTCTTAAAAAAACAAAAATGAAGCAAGTTCAAACACAAGCCCCACAAACAAGAACGCTCTTAGATTCTTCTAACGAATTTTATCAAGATTTGCTGGGCTACAAACCAGAACAAACTTCCTTGCAATTAGTTCCAAATTCTAAGTGGTTTAGTTTTACACAAACAAGAGGGCTAAACCCAAATTCATCAGGAATATATTTACCAAGAAATCAAACAGCAGTAATTCAAGAAGGAAATCCCTTAAGTCTATTCCATGAATATTTCGGACATGGATTATATTGCGAACAATCATTAAAGGGAAGAAAACTAGTTGATTTAGAAAAAAGATTATTGGAAGAAGAAAAGCAAGAGTTTTATTCAGGAAGATTTACTTTAGAGGATGTTCAAAGATTTAGACAAGAAAATCAAACTTTTCAAAAACTAAATGAATTTAGAAGACAGAATTTGTTGCAATATGAAACTTTTGCAATTTGGACAGAATATTTGCTTTCGGGAGAACATGGACTTAAAGATTTATTTGGAAAAAAATATGATTCTTTACAAGGACAAGAAAAAGAGGCAGTTGATTCGGTGATTGGGTTTAGTGAACAATATGGAAATTTAGCAACTTTTTATGCTCAGGGAATGACAAGAAAAACAACTCCCGAGAGAGTTAAAAGATTGTTAAAAGATGTTTACAAAGATAAATTGCAAGATGTAAGATTTGCTTTACTTTATGGTTCAAAAAAAGAATTTAGCGATATTGATGTTTTTATGGTTGGAAAAAATCCGCAAGAATCACATTCAAACTTTTTAGATGTTAAAATGCAATCATCTAGAGATTTAAGAAAAGGAATTAAAAACTTTGATGTTAGAACAATAACCCCCTTAATTAATGGAGAATTTATTTTTGGAGACAAAAACTATTTTGAAAAATCTAGAGAGCAAATTTTATCACAACAAATTTCAGAAGAAGCAATAAAACACAATCTAAAATGGTCTTCTAGGATGCAAAGACTAAAAAGTGAAAATTCAGAAGACGATTTTTTAAGAAATAAATTTCAAAGATATTCTCAAACTTATCTAGCAAATGCTTTAGCGTTAAAAGATGGTAAAAAATTATTTACAAAAGAAGAACTTTTTTCATATTCTCAACAAGAGAAATTTATATAATTGAAAGGAGGTACCGAAAAGAATGCAACTTGAACAAATTTTTGGATATCAACCAAGATTAGCACAAGAAGAAAGGCAACAAACTTATTTTGTTGTAGGAGATTTAGAAAATTTGAGTGCTGGTGCTTTGTATGGGGATATGGATAGAGGTTATGACTTCAAAAATCTAGGATTTCAATTACATATACATGAAGATTCTAAAGATGGATTAACTGGTGCAAATATCAAGCCATACGGAGAAAAGCATGGAACTCCTCTTAACAATTACGAAGCTTTAATGGGAGAAGTTAATGCAATAAATCTTGGCGTTCCAAAAATTAAAATCGGCTCATAAGATGGCTACTGAAATTAATCCTCTTGAAATAAAAAGAGAAATGATAGAAGTTTATGAATCTTATTTAAAGAATCCTGAAGATAAGAAAAATAGAAAAAAAATTCATAAACTTTGGGATACCTATGATGGTTCAGAGGATTATTGTCTTTATGATTCTGCAACCGAAAAAGCAGTAGGATATTTGGGTTTTTTGCTCCAAGGTGGAAGGCACGAATATTTTACAAAAGAGAGGGTTATAAAAGAAGCTAACAAAATCTTAGAAGAACTTCGCAAATCCTAAAAATTTTTTTATCTTTCTTTTTTATTTTTTTATCCTTAAAAATATTGAGCAACTTAATCGCGCGCGTCAAATTAATTTTCCCACTCTGAAAAGTGATTTTAACTCTGCGTCGCTATTCGCTCCTTGTCACGCCTTGCAGGCTCTCGCTTCGCTCGGAAGACATAACAGGGCTTAAACAGAAAATCCTTGCAGGATTTTCCCAAATTTTTTCTTTCAGAAAAAACTCTCGAGGTCGCTATCGCTCCGCTCGAGCCCTCCGGGTTGTTTAAGCCATACGTTAGGCGTAATTCAGAATTCGGTTTTCCCCCGACCACCCACCCCTAAATTGAGAGGGGTTGCTTACGAAACTGAAAAATCCTTCGCTTAACCTTCACATTAGGTGACGTTTACTTAACAGCTCACTTTTTTTATTTTAACCCTTTATACTTTTTTTAAAGTATTTTTTTAATCTAAATCTTTAATTTCTTGTATTTCTTCGTCTGAAATAGAACATCCATGGTATTTTAATGCATAAAGCAAAGCATCTAATAACCTTTTATCTTTGATTTTTATTATTCCTTTTTTATAAGCAATGAACATTAGCTCTGTTGATCTAATAAAATTAAAATCTTTAAACTCTGAAAATTTAACA
>JAAZNJ010000068.1 GCA_012798335.1 Candidatus Woesearchaeota archaeon
AGAAGACCAACCAACAGCATTACTTGTTTTTAATAAAACTGCTCCTATGATAACAACAGCTATTCCAAATAAAACCCAGTTTATTGCCTCATTAGCAGGATCAGTAAATAAGCCAAGGAGGATTAAAATAACAAGAATTACAGCTAACCCAATACCGAGTCTTGGAAAGAGTTGAGAAAAGAATTGAGAAACAAAATCAAATTGTAATGCCATTAAAGCAACAGAAAAGGAGATTATCCCATTAACAGCTTTATTATCTTGAAATATTTTTGTCTTAGTTAAGATACCAAAAACAATTGCAAATAAAAGTAAAAATGGGACAACATAACTAAAAAATCCTGCATCCTCTAGTTTAGATAACAAATCACCAAATCCTCCCCCAGAAAAAGCTCCATAGCTTGTTAAAGATATAAGTTTATCGAACATATGTTATTTAATAAATTTTTATTTAAATATGTTTCTAATTTATTTTATTTCTTTTTAATCAATTTATTTTTTTCCCTGGCTCATGAATAATGCTAAAACAACTGCAATAATTATAACAAAAACTATGTTTAAGAAAATAGGGTTTGATAAATTTATAGAAACCAAACTTCCTAATTTTTTGTTCCAACCAGTAGCCCAAAAGATTGCTCCTATAAATGCTATTCCAAAAATTACTGCTAAAGACAATTTCATCCAATTTTCAGGTTTAAATCCCTCTTTTTCAGTTCCAAAAATAAAACCCCATAATAAAAGTATAACAAATAAAGCAACAAGGGAAACTGCTAAGAATAAGATAAGGTTTCCAACTACTAATTTAGGAAAAACAGAAAATGAAAAGATTAAACCTATAACCAAAGAGATAATTGCATTCAACTGTTTTTTATTTTCCCCAAAAAATTTAACTTTTTCTAAAATTGCAAAAATAAGAGCCCAAACTAATAATAATGGTAGTATTGCATCTGATAAAAATGCTTTTAATGAACTTGTAACATCTACCATTTTGAGTTTTAAAGTAAAGTTTAAATTAAATCTTCTGGAATCTCTTCTATGTTATCGTTTGTGTTTGGAAGAGCAGATTTACTTATAATGAAAACATCCCCTATAGATCTCACAAACTGATGGGGTATAATAACGCCTCTTGCTCCACCAAGTGCAGAAACAATTGTTCCACCTATCCTTATCTTCCAGCTATCAATCTTATTGTCTAAAAGATTTGCTTCTTCAACTTCTCCGAAAAAATCTCCAGAATCAGTGTAAACTTTGCTTCCTAAAACTTCACTTATTTTTTCTATTTTCATAATAAAAAATGATTAATTTTATTTAAATAGTTTTCCATTGTTAAATATAACAATAAGTTTAAAATCAAAATAAGATAAATTTATAAAAAATATAAAATTAATAAATTAATGATTAGTAAAAAGGGGATAAACTTTAAAGAGATTTTAACTATTTTTAGTGTTATTTTAATTTTAACATTTTCAATAAACTTATTTAAAGATATTTTTAAAGAATTTAATCTTTATTTAACTATCTTTTTATCTCTATCAATTATAATCATTTTAAATGTATTGATAAAAAAATTTGTTGCTTACTTACTTGATAGCGAATTAGAAATGAAACTTTGGGAATCAAAAAAGAGGAAATTAAGAAAAAAATGGAAAGAAAAAACTGTTTCTTTTCCTTTAGGAATAATCATTCCAGTATTATCTAGATTTTTATTTTTTGCATTTGGTAATTTTATCTGGATGGCTTCATTAATCTTCGAAGTAAAACCAAGAATTTATAGAAGTGCAAAGAGATATGGGCTTTATTCTTTTTCAGAAATGAGCGAATATCATATGGCAATAATTGCTGCTTTAGGAATTTTGATGAATTTGTTTGTTTCATTACTCTTTTATTTATTTGGTTTTGAAACTTCAGCGAAGTTAGCTTTATATTACAGTTTTTTTAATCTTTTGCCTATAGGAGAACTAGATGGTAATAAAATCTTTTATGGAAAAATGTTATGGTGGGCTGTTCTTGCATTAATAGTTTTAATAGGGTTATTTTTTAGTGTTTTAATAGTATAACATAAAAAATATAAAACCAAAATTAAAATCATAAAAATTATTTCTTTTTTCTGATTAAAAAATAAATTAAAATAAAAATTCCAATTCCTAAAGGTAATAGAACATAAAAATAATTTTTTAGATTAGAAGAATTTTCTTTTTCTAAATTAAGGTTTGATTTAATGAGAGGTTTTGAAAAATCTTCTTTAGGAATAGAGATATTTTTTAAAAAGACAGTGAAAGGAGTTTTAAGTTCTTTCTTTGTATATCCCAGTTTAGTGGCATTAATTTCTAAAAGATAAACCCCCTCTTGATTAGGTTCAAATTTAAATGGAAGAGAAATAATCTTTTTAGAATTATCAGGAAAAGTGAGTTGTGCACTAATAGAAAGATTGTTTATATTAGAAGAATAATTAATAAAAACCAAATTTCCAAGAGGGAAATAATCGTTTTGTTTTTTATATTCTTCATCTGAATAAATAAGAGGCTCAAATTGGAAAGAGAGTGGTGTATTTAAAGTGAAATTATATGTTTTAATGCTCTTTTCTGTTTCAGGATTTAAAATAAAGATGGCAAATGTACAATTTTGATAAGGAATTTTTTCTGATAAACTTGAAAGATAGATATAATGTTGGGTAATTGATTCCTTCTCTTTTAAACTCGTATTTATAATATTTAATAGAGGTAAAGGAGCATTAGGGCAATTTATCATAGGTAAATATTGTACCATCATTGGATAATCTGAAAAGAAAGAATAATCAAAAGAAACTTCTTCATTTATTCCATAAGAAGATTTACCTTTTATATCTATACTCAGACTTAATACAGGGTTAGAAACTGTAATTAATGTTATTAAGATTATAAAAAAAGAAGATATCAATTTAAAATTTTTCATTTTATCTGCATACCCCCAAAATGTTTGTTCTTCCACTACAACAATGGGATTTATCCCAAGCAGCAAATGCTCCATTAGGGAAACATTTGCTACAAAATCCAAGAAGATTTGTATAACCTGAACAACAACTTCCTGCATTAGCAACCCCTGACCAAGTTCCATCAGATAGACAAGATGAACATACTCCTAACCAGTTAGTCTTA
>JAAZNJ010000011.1 GCA_012798335.1 Candidatus Woesearchaeota archaeon
CTGTTGTTGATTTTCCAGCATCAACATGCCCTACAAAAATAACATTCATATTTGGTTTTTCTTTTGCCATATTGTAGTTAAAAAATTTGTATTTAAAAATGTTTCGATTTTATTTAAGATTTCGTCGTGAAATTTTTTATTCTGTTGCATTCATTAAATAACTTTTAAACATGAAAGAAAAATTAACCCCTTAACAAATAATTAAAATAATTAAATTATTCATAGATTATTTAATCTATTTAATAAATCATAAAAAAGTGATTTTTAAAATAAATGTCGTCGTACAAATGCTAAGTGAAGAATTTTTTCTTAATTGTTATTATCTGTCCAGAGAGAAATGAGAGCATAACTAAGTGCAACAGAGCAAAGTTTTTTTGTTATAAGGAGATTTGATATTTTAGTATTCGACAAAGATAAGAATTTTTACAATTATGAAATTAAATGGCGTTCAGTTAAAGAAAAAATAAGAGATAACTGAAAACAGATCGTAAAAACCTCTTTTTGTTACAATAAAAAATTTTTTGAAAAAGTAGAAAATAGAAGAGAATTAATTAAAAAATAAAATTATAAATAATTTTTTTTAAAACTTAATTTAAAAATCTTAAAAAATTTCTCTCTTTATTTTTTATCTATTGATTCTCTGCAAGCCCTTTTCTATCTCTAATCTTTTTAATTACTTCTTGGGTCATAGATGCAGGAACTTTTTCAAACATTTGATCTGCAAGTGAAGAAACACCTCTACCTTCTGTTGCACTTCTTAAATCATTGCTCCAACCAATCATCTCTGATACAGGTAATTTTGCTTTAACTTGAGTTTCAGCTTCTTCTTGTTTGACTTCTATTAATTGTCCTCTTTTTCCTCCGACTAATCTGGTTATTGCATTCAAAAATTTATCAGGAATCTCTATTAAATGTATTTGAACAGGTTCTAATAAACATGCATCAGCTTGTTTCATTGCTTCTTCAATAGCTTCTCTAACAGCAGGATAAACTTGAGCAGGACCTCTATGAATAGCATCTTCGTGAAGTCTTATGTCTACAAGAGAAACTTTCATTTTTATACAAGATTCTCTTGCTAATGGTCCTCTATCCATAACCATTTCAAATGCGTCTAAAACCATCTCAATTACTTCTCCAATATGAACTTCTCCTTTTGTTTTATCAAAGAAAACATTTCCTTTGTAAATATCTCTTATACATCTTACTGTTTCATTATCCCAATTGAATCTTGAAAATTTATCAGATAATTCTTGACTTTTCTTTTTTACTCTTCCTTCCGGAATCTCTCCATTATTTATTGCTTCGTAAACATCATCTTCTAATGGTTCAACTTCTATAAAAAAACTGTTATGCTTGTTTGGGCTTCTTCCTTCTATTTCAGGAGAAACTTTGTTAACTGTTTCTCTATAAACTACTATTGGTGGAGAAGTTTTAACATCTAATCCCTTTTCTGTTTTAATTCTATTTTCAATTATTTCTAAGTGTAATTCTCCCATCCCTGAAATTAAACTTTCACCTGTCTGCTCATTAATCTCTACTTTAACAGAAGGATCTTCTTTTGCAACCTGTTTTAATATCTCAATTAACTTTGGAAGGTCCATCATTTTTTTAACTTCAATAGATTTTGTAACTACAGGTTCAAAAATGTGTTTTAATTCTTCAAAAGGAGTTTCTTGTTCTACTGTTACTGTTTCACCTGCTTCTCCTGTTACACCTGAAATTGCAATAACATTTCCACAACCAATTTCTTCTATTTGTTCTGGTTTTATTCCATTATAAATAAAAATTTGTTGAACTTTTTGTTTTTTATTTGCCAAATTTAAATATACTTCCATACCATTTTTGACTGTTCCAGAGAATAATCTTCCTGCTGAAATCTCTTTTCCTGATCTTGGGTCAATTACAATTCTTGTTATTACAAAAGCTAATTTTCCATTAGGATCACAAGAAATTAAATTTTTTCCAAGTTCACTTTCTAAATCACCTTTCCAAATTTTTGGGATTCTATATTTTTGAGCTTCTAATGGATTAGGAAGATGTTTAACTGCCATATCTAATAAAACTTCATATAAAGGAGCATTTTTCCAAACCCAATTTTTTCTGTCTTCTTCATTCATTTCTACTAAAGTAAAAATATCTTTGAAAGTAATTGATTTCTTTTTCATAAAGGGGACAGATAAAGCCCAATTTTCTTTAGCACTTCCAAAAGCAACACTTCCATCATTAATATTCACAAGCCATTCTTCTTTAAATTCTGGTTCAGCAATTTTTACAATTAAATCATTAAATTCTCTTATTATCTTTACAAATCTTTCTTGCATACTTTCAGGAGTTAATTTCATTTCTTTTATCAATCTATCAACTTTGTTAATGAACAAAACAGGTTTTACTCTCTCCCTTAATGCTTGTTTAATAACTGTTTCTGTTTGGGGCATTATTCCTTCAACAGCACAAACAAGGACAATTGTTCCGTCAATTGCTCTCATAGCTCTTGTAACATTTCCTGAAAAATCAACATGCCCTGGAGTATCAATTAAATTGATTAAATATTCTTCTCCTTGATATTCATGAACCATTGAAACATTCGCAGCATCTACCGTCATTAATCTTTCTTGCTCATCAGAATGTTGCCAAGTTGCCATTCCACCTTCTAAATCACCTGCATTTTTTGCAGCCATATAGCCAGAAGCAGCTAACAAATTGTCAGTTAAAGCTGTCTTTCCATGATGAATATGTGCACTTGTTGCAATATTCCTAATATTTTTTTGACTTTTTGAAATTCTTTGTATTTTTTGAAATTGTGTTTCTTTTTCTGCCATCTTCTAAATCTTAAAATTTTAAGAATATTCATTGAAACAAAAATTGGTTTTTAAATGTTTTTGTAAATGTTTGTGATTTTTGAAATTATCTTATAATTAATACTTAAAAATATTTTTTATAATAAATTAAAAAAAAACTTATAAAAGAATTAAGAAAATAATTTTAAAAAAATTTAAATACCCTTATTTAGTGATAACATAATGATAAACCCAAAGATTGATAAAAAAATTTTAAGTTTTGATTTTGATGGAACAATCGCAAAAACAAAAGAACTATTTTTAGATTCTATAATAAAATTTAAGCAAAAATATTCTAAAATTCATTTAAATTATGATGAAGAGTATGTCTTTTATAATTCTTTAATTTCTTCAGGAAATCTTCAAGGATTAATAAAAGAATTAAAAATTCCAGTAATAAAAATTATTCCATTTTATAAAGAATTTAGAAATTATTTTCAATCTAATCTTTTATCTTGTCCAATAGAAGAAGGGTTAGATCAGGTTTTAGAAAACTTATCTAAAGAAAAAAATTACACTTTATTTATAATTTCTTCAAATAATAAAGAAGCTATTCAAAATTATTTAGAAAAAAAGAAGTTAGATTATTTTGAAAAAATTTACTCAGATAATTTTTCATTTAAAAAATGTACAACTCTAAAAAAAGCTATCAACAACGAGATTTCACAAAATAATACAATAAAAATGATGTATATAGGAGGAGATGAGATAAGAGACATTCATGCATGTAAAAAATGTGAATCTAATTTCAGTTATTCTTTACCAATAACTAGTGTGAGTTGGGGATATCAAGATGAGGAAACATTAAAAAAACATAATCCTGATTTCTTAATTAATTCTCCAAAAGACCTTGAGAGATTATTGGAGTTTATTGAATTTTAAAATAAGGTATAAACAAATTAAAAATCTTCTTAATTAAATCTTTAGATAAATCAGTTAATTATCTAGCAGAATCAGCTTGTTTTTCAGATTCGTTCTTTTTCTTTAAACAAAAACTTTCTCCATTATTCTCATAAGCTAAAATTATTTCTTCTGCAATTGCTTCTGCAAAAGTTTTTTTCTTATTAAAAGCTTTATCTGATGCTCCTTGAACAATCCATCTAATAACAAGATTAACTCTTCTTAATGGAGAAACATCAACTGCTTGAGGATATCTTGCTCCGCCATATTCTATTACAGTTGTTTCATCTCTTGGGGCAGAATTTTCTAGGGCTTTAACAAAAACTTCAACAGGATTTTTTTGTGTTTTTTTCTCTATCAATTTAAAAGCTTCTAAAACAATATTTGTATTTTTAGAATACTTTCCTGTAGCATTCCCTTTTATTAATTTATGTTTTTTACCTCTATGGCCAGCAACACCTACTCTATTAATCAATCTTTCAACAATATTAACTTTTAATTGTCCAAATTTTTGAACATTTCTGCCATTACTTTTCAAAATTAATCTTGGTTCTAAGTTTATAGCAGATTTTAAACCAGGTTCGTTAACTTTTATTTCATTTATATCATATAAATCAAATATTTTAAAATTATAATTTTTTCTTTCTGTCATTTTATCTTCTTCCTTTTTCTATTTTACCTTTAACCAATAAATGAAGAGGTTGATCATTTACTTGAATAACTTGAAATCTAACCCCCGGAATATCTCCTTTACTTCTTCCTTGTTTTCCGCCAATTCTTTGCACTAAAACTTCATCATGTTCTTCTATAAATTTCTGAGCTAAATTTCCTGGGATAAAGGCAGTTATTGATCTTCCGTTTTTCTTTAACTGAACCTTACAACATTTCCTCATTGCTGAGTTTGGCTGTTTTGCTTCTTTTTGTACTTTTTGTAAGACTATACCCTTTGCTTGATTTTTTCCTTCTAAAGGGTCTGATTTTTCATACAGATTTAATTTTCTTGCAATATAATTTTTATCTTTCCATCTATCTTTTCTTCTTTTTTCTCCTATTTTTTTTGCGTTGTTTAATCCCATCTTAAATATTCATAACCGAGTTGATTTATAAAACTTTCCGAATTACTCATAAAATTTTTAATTCTTTATTAAAATATTCTCTTACTGCTTTTTGAAGTTCAAATAATCTTTTTTTCTCTCTTCCCATTAATGTTGCTTTATTTTGGATATTATTTGAGTTTATTATCACTTCATCTTTTTTTACTTCTATACTTTTAAATGTCAAAGGTTTTATTATGTCTTCTATAAAAAATTTTATATCTTCATTACCTCGTGGAATTGGAATCACTCTAATTCTTTTATTTAAAATTTCACTTATCTTCTTGATATTCCTTCCATTCTCTCCGAGAGATTTTTTTACAAGGCTTTTTGGAACACAAAATATCAAAATTCCATTATAATGAATACAAAATCTAGTATTTATCTTAGTTATCTGGCTAAACAGATTAAGATGCCTTATATCTTGCATATCGAGTGTATTATTCATATGTAATCTTTTCAGAATTATTTATTTTATAAACTTATTCATTTATTTCTTTTACAACGTCGGAATCAGCAGTTTTTTTATTTTCTTCTTTTTTTGTCAAAGGACCTATTACTTTTACAAGTAATCCAGGAAGACCTGTTCCTACTGGCACTGGTTGATTTAACATTATATTTTCAATAACACTTACTAAGTTATCTTTGCTACCCTTTATTGTTGCATTTATAAACTGTTTTCCAGGTGTTTCGAATGTTGCTCTTGCAAGTATTGAAGACTTTTGTGAAATAATTCCCATTCTTGTTACTCCTTTTACTAATCCTGTATTTGTCATAGCATCTGCAACAAATTTTAAATGCCTTTCATTTATATCTAAACCTTGAGTATTCAAAACTTGATTAATCTCTTCTATTATTAATTCTCTAGCAGCTTCAATTCCGAAATTTTCAGCCATTTCATAAAAATCATTTGAAACAATCTTTTCAGGATTAACTTCTTTTAATTCTAACATCTTTTTGATGTTTGTTCCTAAGGTTATAACCACAAAGTCATTTTCTCTTTTGGCTACAAGAACTTGCTGTATCCCTTTTATTCCAGAAATTATTGTTTTCTTTAATTTTTCTTTTAATTGATAAATTTCCTTAAATGAACTTTCTGAAGCATTTATAAGAATAGATTCTTCTTTTTCTTTAGCTTTAAATCCTAATTCATTTAATCTCTCTATCACTGTTTTTAAGCTAACATGAGTTTGTTTTAAAGAATTTTTATCAATTTTTATTTCAACTGTCTTTGAATTTAAATTCAAGTTTATTTCAGAAGCAATTTCTTTTAATTTTACTTCTTTAATCTTTTCAGCAAAAACTCTTGCTGAATCTTCATTGTTATATTCCTTGTTTAAATAGATTTCCATCTTTGGAGAAGAAGGTTTTTTTCTTGCATCAAAAATTTCAATTAAACGAGGTAAACCTTGAGTAATTTGCATTTCATGTACACCTGCAAAGTGGAATACATTTAAAGCCATCTGTGTTGAAGGTTCTCCAAAAGATTGAGCAGTTATTAATCCAATAGATTCTCCAGGAGAAATCTCTTCCTTTAAGTGTAATTTTGAAATTTCTAAACCATCATCACCATACTTAAATTGAATAATATTATTGTTACTATCTCTTACTGTTTGATCATATTCTATTCTTAAATCTTGTAAAGCATTTGCTAATCTCCTATACAAATATCCTGATTTAGGTGTTCTTAATGCTGTATCCATGAGAGAGTCTCTTCCTGTTATTGCTCCAAAGAAAAATTCTTCTGGTCTTAATCCTTTTATAAATGAACTTTTGATAAATCCTCTTGCTTTTGGAGATAAATCACCTTTATTAAAAAAAGATAATGTTCTATCCTCATAACCTAAGTCAATTCTTTTACCCCATAATGCTTGTTGCCCGACGCAAGAAGCCATCTGTGTGATATTTAAGATATTTCCACCACCACCAGATAAAATCATAGGGCTTACAGGATTTGATTCTGGAAAATTTTCTTTTACAATTTCTCCAATCTTAGTTCTAACTTCATTTAAGGTTTGTAATATTCTAATCTCTCTTGATTCTTCATAAGTTTTTCCAGGTATTCTTTCTAATGTTCCTTGATTATAAGATTCAATAATTTCTTCTGTTTTTCTTTCTGCTTTCTTTATAACTTCTTCTCCTTGTGAGATAACTTCTTTAGATAAATCAAAATCTTCAATTGAAATGGTTATACCTTGATCTGATAAATATTTGATACCTAAATCAAAAACTTCTCTTATTATCTCAAATGTTTTGTTTAATCCAATTTTCTTTTCCAAGTGTCTTATCAATTCTCCTTCTTCACTTCCAAATAAAGTTTTATCTATTTTCCCTTTAACAAGTTCCCCATCTTTAATGCTAACTGCATTATTTGAAAAGTCTATTTTTGGTAGTAAAGAAGAAAAAACTTCTAAACCTGAAATATTATGTTTTGAAAAAACTTTCTCAATGCCTATTTTGTATAATAATTGACTTGCTTCTTTATTTGTTAATTCTTTTTTACTTAAAAGATAATTTCCTGTTATTGCATCACTTATACAACCAACAAGATTTGTTCCATTTTTTGGAGAAAATAAATTCTTTTTTACATCTAATAAAATTCTTGCTTCTGCTCTTGCCTCTTCTGTTTGAGGGGAATGTATATTCATTTCATCACCGTCAAAATCAGCATTATAAGGAGCAGCTGCAGCAGGATGTAATCTAAATGTTCTTCCTGGTAGAACTTTTACAAAATGAGCCATTAAACTTGCTCTATGAAGACTTGGATGTCTATTAAATAAAACAACATCTCCATCTTGTAAATGTCTTTCTACTTTATATCCAGGAGTTATTTCGTTGATTATTTCTTCTGTTAATTCAGGAGTTATCTTTTTTCTTTTTCCATCAGGTCTTATAATATAATTTGCACCAGGATAATTTTTTCCATTCTTTATTAATTGTTTAAGTTTTTCAATATTAAAATCAGTAACTCCTTCAGCAACTGTTACAACTTTTGCAATCTCATAAGGGATACCAATTTCATTTATACCTATACAAGGATCAGGAGAAATAACTGTTCTAGCAGAATAATTTACTCTTTTACCTGCTAAATTTTTTCTTATTCTTCCTTCTTTTCCCTTGATTCTTTCCATTATTGTTTTTAATGGTTGACCACTCCTATGTCTTGCAGGTGGAATCTTTGCAACATTATTATCAAAGAAAGTTGTAACATGATATTGTAGCAAGTCCCACAAGTCTTCTATAATAACTTCAGGAGCACCTGCATTCAAATTTTCCCATAATCTTTGATTTGCTCTTATAATATCTGAAAGTTTATGTGTTAAATCATCCTCACTTCTTTCACCAGATTCTAAAATGATACTCGGTCTTATTGTTACAGGAGGTACTAAAAGCATTGTTAAAACAGCCCATTCTGGTCTTGCTGTTGAAGGGTTTACACCAATCTTTTTTAATTCTTCATCACTAATTTTTGCAAGAATCTCTCTTATCTCTGTAGGAAATAATCTTGTCTTTCCTAAATAAAAACTTGTTGGTTTTTCTAATTTTATTTTTTCATGAACAGCACCACAATAAGGGCATTTTTTAGCATCTTTAGCTTTTTTTACTCTTTCACTGATTGAATATTTTTCTAATTCTTTTTCAGAAAGAAGTAATTTTCCGCATTCTCTACAGAAGCATCTTAATCCTAATTCAATTAAAGGAACATACTCTAAATGAATTACCGGACGAGCTAAATCAATACTTCCAGGGTGGCCTAAACATTCTTTTAATCTTCCTCCACAAGTTCTACATCTTACACCAGGATCTATAGCACCAAGTCTTAAATCCATTAAACCTCCGTCTACAGGATATCCATCAATATTATATAATTCCGGTGTTACTATCTTTGCTGCTGAAATCTTTTTTATTTCTTCAGGACTTAAAAGTGAAAATTTTATTTCACTTACCTTTTTCTTTACTGCTTTTGTTTCAATTACCATTTTATTCGTATTTATTCTTTAATCCAAAAGTGGTTTTAACATGTAATCCTTGTAATTCTTCAACCAACAATTTAAATGCATAAGACATTTCAACTGCTTCTATTTCTTCACTACCACAAATTGGACAAACAAGTTTATTTGATAAATTATCATCAATTGCGATACTTCCACATTTTGTACAGATTGGTAAAACAACTTTATCTGAATCATATCTCTCTTTTAATAATAAAGATGCTCCATGTGCTACTAACGCTTCTTGTTCCATTTCTCCTAATCTTAATGCTCCTCCTCTTGCTCTTCCTTCAACAGGCTGTCTTGTTAATAAAGCTACTTTACCTGAAGCTCTTCCATGTATTTTATTCCCAACCATATATTTTAATTTTTGATAATATAAATTTCCAATAAACACTTTTATTTGCATTTTCTTTCCTGTTATCCCATTATACATTGTTTCTTTTCCATCATATCTAAATCCTAACTTTAATAATTGATTTTCAAGAGTATCTTTACTCTCTCCTGAAAAACAAGTTGCATCAACAATTTTACCTCTTAAACTTGCAACTTTTCCAGCAAGTAATTCTAATAAATAACCAACTGTCATTCTGCTAGGTAAACCATGGGGATTAAATATTACATCAGGTCTTACTCCTCTTGAAGTAAATGGAATATCTTCTTGGGGAATTATTGCTCCAACAACTCCTTTTTGTCCATGAGATGTTGCGAATTTATCTCCTACTTCTGGAATTCTTTGATCTCTTGTTCTAACTTGAACAATTTTATTTCCTTCAGAATCTTCTGTAATAAAAACAGCATCTACTGTTCCTTTTTCTTCTTGTCTCATTGTTACACTAGATTCTTTCTTTGATTTTATTGAAATTTCTCTCGCTTCTGATAAAAATTTAGGTGGAGACATCTTACCAATAATTACTTCTCCTTCATTAACGTCTGCTTCAGGATAAATTATACCATCTCCCTCTAATAATCTGTAACTCTCTTCTGTTCTATACCCTGAAGAATCTTTCTCAGGAATGACTATTTCATCTTTTAATCCTCCTGCATAATTCATTTCTAAAGCAGAATATGGTCTAAAATAAAAACTTCTTCCAACGCCTCTTTCAATACTTCCTTTATTTAAAACAAGAGCATCTTCCATATTATATCCTTCATATGACATTATTGCAACAACTAAATTTTGTCCTGCAGGATAAGTCTTTAAGGTATCATAAACAAAACTTCTTACTAATGGTTTTTGAGCATATTGTAATATTGAAACATCAGTATCCAATCTACATAAATAATTTGCTGAATAAACCCCTAATGACTGTTTTTGTGTTTTACTTCCTCTATTTAATCTTGAACTCTGATCATGATTCCCATAAGGAACTAAACTTGTAACTGCGCCGAAGATATCAATACTATCTATTTCTAAATGGGTATGTTCTGGTTTCAATTCTTCTTCATACAAACAAACAAGTGCATTTTCTTCTTCTGCAGCATCAATATATTCAATTATACCTTGAGATATTAAATCTTCCCAATTTATTTCATTATTTCTTAGTTTATCTAGATGTTCTTTTTTTAATCTTGAAACTCCATTATCTACAATAATCAAAGGTCTCAATACTCTTCCAGATTCTGTAGAGATATTTATCATCTCAAATTTTTCATTATCTCTTATACTCATTTGTACAGGGAAAATTCCTTTTCTTCTTTTTTCTCTTAATAAAGAAACAAATTCTTTTCTATTATCAACTGTTCCAATAAAAATTCCATTAAAATGAACATCATACTTTCCATCTTCTTTTAATCCTAATTCTTGTAGCTCTTTAAGAAATTTTTTGTTGTCTAATTCAACCCTTGTTGAAATTTTACTTAATAATGCTAAATTTTTTCTTAATCCAATTTCAGTTCCTTCAGGAGTTTCAATTGGACAAAATCTGCCATAATGAGTTGGGTGTAATGTTCTTGCTAAGAAATTTTCTTGGTCAGAATCTAACATACTTGATACTCTTTGTAATTGAGAAATCATAGCTAAATAATTATTTTTATCCATATTCTGTGTTACTCCTGATCTTTCCCCTGTCCAACTACCTGTTGCAATTGCAGACTCAATTCTATGAGAGAATAATGTAGATTTTCCAACAACTTTCAAAGAAATGTATCTTTTTCTCTTTGAAGATTTTTGTATTGAATATTGGATATCCCTTATTAAAATTCCAAGATTTACTCTAAAAAGATTCATAAGTAAATCTCCTGAAAGTCTTACTCTCTTATTTGAATAATGATCTTTATCTGTTCTTATAGAAGGATTCTCTTTGGCAATTAAAAATTGTTTAATCAATTTACAAATTGTTATAGCTTTTTCTATTCTATGTTCTTTATCTTGTCCAACATGAGGTAATAAATAAGAATCAATTCTTTGTTTTACCCTATCTAAAATTTCTTTTCTTGTTCCTTGCAATCCTGTTCTCTCTGCTATTGCGATCATTGCTTCTTCTTTATCAGCAATATTTGCAAATTCATATAGATTTATAAGAACACTATCTGCTTCCTTTCCAATATATTTTGCTATTTCTGATTCTTTAATTAAACCTAATGCTTTTAAAATAATTACTGCAGGAATATCTTTAAATCTACTAAAAGAAACATTAATCATTCCATCTTTCCCCTCAGAGATAGTGATAGGGATTCTATATGCTCCTCTTAATGAAAAGAGTCTTAATGTTAATTGTCCTTTGCTATTATCTTCTATAAAAGGTTGGTTTTCTGCTAAATCTTCAGCCATAATCATAACTCTTTCATTTCCATTAATAATGAAATAACCCCCTGCATCTAAAGGGTCATTATATGTTTCAATTAACTGTTCTTTAGTCATCCCATAAGTATTACATGCTTTACTCTTAACCATGATAGGCATTCTTCCTATTTCAACTACATCTGAATCAACTTCGTCTCCTCTTTTTATTGTTATTTCTAAGTTTATTGGGGCAGAATAAGTCAGATCTCTCAATCTTGCTTCGTATGGATAAATTATAGAAGAACTACCATCAGCTTCTATTATTCTTGGTTTTCCAACACTTATCTTTCCTAGTTTTATTTCTACATCCTCGTTGTCTAATGTTCCTGAAATATCATCTACAACTTCTTGTAATCTGTACTCTATAAATTCATTAAAAGAAGTTAGGTTAGATTCTACAAGAGAATGATTTTCAAGATACTTTTTAATTATTAAATGTTCATTATTTTGTTCCATTTTAAACAACAACTCTGTAATAAACTCCTGATTTTCTTTCTATTTTGATTATATCCCCAACATTACAACCTTCAGGCAAAGCAGGGTCATTTGATAAAATTTTTGGTAATTGAGATTTAGAAACATTAAGCTTTTTAAGAAGTTCTTCAGATTCCTTTTCATTTAGTTTAATATGTTTTGGTTGAAGAATATGCATTTTGTCGAATGGAATAATTTATATTTCCTCAATTTTAAAGGGCTTTTCTTTAATAACTCAGGAATAATAAAAGATAGCAAAAATTAGTTTAAAAACCTTTTGGTGTACTTTTTCTTCTATCTTTTCTCTTTTTTAATTCACTCTTTAATTTCAACTATTTCTCCTTTTGTTATATCTAAAATATCTTTTAAACTTATTTCAAAAACAGAATTTGGATTGCCTGCAGCACAGAATATTGAGTTAAATTCAAGTAAATCTTTATCAATAAATACTTTTAATTTTTCTTTATGCCCAAATGGAGGGATTCCTCCGATTGCATATCCTGTTCTTTTTTTTATTTCTTCTCCTGTTACTTTGATTAATTTTTCATTAAGAATTTTTTCTAATTTTTCTTCATCTATCCTATTTTTTCCTGAAGCAATCACTAAAATTAGATTAGAAGATTCTGTTTTAAAAATAATAGATTTTCCTATCTTAGATATATTTACCCCCAATTGATTTGCAGCATCTTGTGAGGTTTTTGTGCTTTCTTTAAATTTTATTATTTTAGAATAAACCTTATTTTCTAATAAGATATTTTCAAAATTCTCAGAGTAACTCATTTTAATAAAAATAAAATGGCCCCGAGGGGATTTGAACCCCCGACACCTGGATTAAAAGTCCAGTGCTCTGACCAGACTGAGCTACGGAGCCTTTTTAATAATTTCATTAAATATTTTACATTTAAAAAGTATTTGATTTCACTTTTTAAATCTTTTAATGCAACAAAGAAACAATAAAAATTAAAATTTTGAATAAATCAATTAATCTAATGAAGGTTACTAAAACAGATTAAGAGTTAAATTATAAATCTCTTTAATCTTTCTTCAATCTCTTCAAAAGTTTTTTCTCCAGAGAATTTATCTAAAATTCTTCCATCTTTTATTAAAACAAAACTTGGCGTTCTTTGAATTTCTAATTTTTTTATTAAATCCTTATTATTTTCAAGATACATTTTCACAAATTTTATTTTTTCATTAAATTCAGAAAACAAATCTTCTATTATTGGTTCCATTACTAAAGAAGACATGCAATCCTCGGAAAAAAAATTTAAAAAAACAAAACCCTCTTTATAAAAAATTTCAAATTCTTTTTCATTAATCTCTTGAATTGAAAAACATTCTTTCATCTTAAAACTATATCTCTTTGTGTAACGGTATATGTTATATCTTTTAGATAACAAGACCTATTTAAATTTTACTTCTAATTTCTGATTCTCTTTTATTCCAAATAGATTTATGTGTCTCTTCATTATAGTTTGGACTAACTTGTCTAACATCACCACAACATTTTTTATAATCTCCTTCTAAACAAAAACCAACATAATTACATTTGGGAACAACCAATTTTTTTATTGATTCTGAGACTCTATTATCTCTTTTTACTAAATCTGTCTCTTTTTTTGTTATGAAATACATTTCTGGTTCAACTGTCCCTCTACAAGTTCTTAAAGAATTATATCCTAATGTCAAATTAAAAAAATCAAAATTTTTTATTATAGGAAATTTTATTCCTCTCGGAATTATTGATATTGCATCACTCTCTTTTACCCCTTTTTTTAATAGTTCTCTATAAACTATTAAAGAATCAAAAAATCTTTCTTCCCATATCTCAAAGTTTTCTTTGTTATTTTCTACAGAGCTTGGAATAGAAATAAACCTTTTTAATGTTTCAACTTCTTCTTCAAAACCAGAAGATATTTCTTTATCATGTATATAATTATCTAAGGATTTTTCTATTGCATTATAAATAGACGACGCATTTTGATTAAGTGTTCTATGTCTTTTTACTTCGCCCCAAACTCTCCAGGGAGTATTAGTTATAAAAGAAATTTTTATTGAATTATTATAATCAGAAACAATTTCAAATAATTCATTTAAGGATTCTTGCCAATTTTTTTTAGACCTTTTTTTTAGATAATTTTCTATCCTTCTATCTCTAAGTTTAGATGAAGAATCAAAAACAGTTAATAATCTAGGACTTATTTCTGTATATTCTTTAATATTTTCAAATATCTCTTCACTTTCTGTTATTCTATGATGAAATATTTCGGGATTAGGATTTGTTGTTCTTGGAGCATTTTTTCTTGATTCATAAACAACACCCATCCCATTTTGATGAACAATTTTTTCTAATTGATTTATTATTTCTATCCCTTCTAAAGGAATATCTTCTTTATTATTTTCAGCTAATCTTGAAAAATAAACAAGAGTTTCTAAAGGAATATATAAAAAACCTCCACCACTATGTCCGTATTGGACTATCTTACTTGCTTCTTGTTTTGGAACATTATTCTTTTGTAATAATTCATAAGCTTCTATATTTTTTTCAGAGGCATCTAAATATAATTCTAAAGATTTTCCTCCTTTATCTGCAATCCCTTTAGGAACAACTATCTCTTCTTTTGAAATTGGTATTCTTCTTCCAGAGGGCATTAATGCACTTATATATGTTGCACCTGTAAAAATTGAATCCACAAGTTTTGAACTATCTCCTTCTATAACAACCCAAAAACCAGTAGAAGTTGATAAAGAAGAATGGCCTGCTCCTGCTGATTTGATTATGGAATTATTCCTTTTTTTCTCAAAATCAATATCTTCTTTTTTTAAGTCAATTACTTCATCTATAAAATTTACTCCTTTAAAGGTGACTCCTGCTGCACCATAAACTAAATCATCAGGAGTTAAAGTAGTCTCTTTTTTATTTTCTTCATTGATAATTTTTAATGTTGGTCCATAAGAAAGAAAGTTAATTTTAGGATCAATCACTCTTATCTTTTTATCTTGAAGATTAACCATCAAAAATAAAGATTTTTTTTCTTTTTAAATATAAATTAATTTAAAAACATATATTCAAAAATATGAATTAAAATATAAGACTAATCAAAATTTTCCTGTACTACCAAATCCCTTCTCTCCTCTTTGAGTTTCTGAAAGTTGATTAACTTCAACAACTTTTGCTGTTTCAATTGGTTGAATCAATAATTGTGCAATTTTTTGATATTTTTTTATTTCATAATCTTTGTTAGTTAAATTAATTAAGATAACTTTATATTCCCCTCTATAAGTATGTTCAATGACACCACCCATTGTTTTGATTCCTTCATTTGCAATACCGCTTTTATCCCATATTAAAGCAACATATCCTTCAGGAATTTCCATTGATAGACCTGTAGAAATTAATCTTTTCTCCATTGGTTTTAAAACAAAATTTTCTTCAACAGAAAACAAATCCATACCAGCATCGCCAATATGTGAATATTTTGGAATAATTGCATCATCTCTTAATTTTTTTACTTTTATTTGAATCATTTTAATTTATGATTATATAATAAATCATCTGGTTAACAGATTGTATATTCAAAAAATAAAATTATCCACCACAACCTCCAATTTTTTCTCCGCAATATTCACAATGAAAACAATTAACTGCATCTCTTTTCATTTCTCTTCCACATTTAGGACATAATCTCCCTGAAGAACCAATATTTTCTATTTTATTTTGATTTTCTATAACTTTATCTTCTTCAGAAGGTTCAACAAATCCTCCCAATTCAAAATCATTCATTACATCATTAAAATTCCAATCATCTAATTTTTCTCTCCTGTAAGTTCTAAAAGCCCCATTCTTATAGCCTCTTAATTCTTTTTTGTTTACTTCTTCTGAATTTTGGGCCATAGAAGTATCTCCTAGATATTCTAATCTTAATATTTTTGCAGCTAAATCTAAAAAGGAAGTTGTTAATTTTACATAGGGATTCCCTTTAACAAATCCATTTGGTTTAAAATCTTGTCCTAACCAAGCCATTGTTATATCATCTAGACTCACTCCTCTTTTTAATGCCTTTGAAGCTAAAACTCCTGAATTAGATAATAACGCGCCTAATGTTGATCCTGCTTTATAAGACAAAAATGTTATTTGTCCTGGCAATCCATTTTCATATTCGCTTACAATAATGTGTAAGGGTATCTTTCCATCTTGATTTACAATTTCTAATTCGGTTTCAAAAGCATCTCTTCTTAAAGGTAAATCCTTTTTCTCTCCTCTTTCTAATTTTTTAACAGATTTATTTATACCAAAAACTGCTGAAGGTTTACTATTTTCTCTAAAAAAAGTTAATCCTTTTAGTTTTAATTCATTTCCTAAAATAAACCCATCATAAATATCTTTTACTTTTGCATCTTCAGGTAGATTAATAGTCTTTGAAATTCCTCCAGAAATAAAAGGTTGAGCTGCTCCTACCATTCTTATATGTCCTATAGGACTAATACTTCCTATCCCATTTTTACCTCCAGAAGCAGTGTCAAAAACAGAATAGTGTTCTTCTTTCAATCCAGGCGCACCTCTTAAGGTGTTAAATTCTTTACCATATTCTTCAATTTTTATTATTTGTTCTTCTGAGTAACCTAATCTTTCTAATCCTTTTTTTGCATCTTTATTAATCAAAGTCAAGGTTCCCCCTCCAGCAAGATTTTTAATTGTATTTAAGGCAAATACAGGTTCTATTCCGGTTGTGCTACTGCCCATTAAAAAAGAAATTGTGCCTGTTGGAGCAAGTGCAGTTGCTTGAGAATTAGCATAACCATCTTTTTTTCCTAAATTTAAAGCATTTTCCCAAGAATTAAGTGCAGCATTCTTTAAATTCTCATCAGAAATTTTATTTGCAAAAATAAGATCTTCTAAACTTTGTTTATGTTTTCTTATAACATTTAACATCTCTTTCTTGTTAAATTCAAAATGAGTAAATGCCCCCAAATTTTTAGCTAATTCTGCAGAAGTTTCATAAACAGTTCCTGTCATTAAAGCACTCACTAAACCTTGAAAAGTTCTAGCTTCGTCTGAATCATAAGGAATCCCTAATCTCATTAATGCAGCTCCAAAGTCACTATAACCCATACCTATAGCACTAAATTCAGGACTAATCAAAGCAATAGATTTAACAGGATAAGAAGCAACTTTATTTGCAATATTCTGAGCGATTGTAAAGATTTTTATTGTTTTTCTATATTTTTCAACATCAAAACTTCCATCTTCATTAATAAAACCAGTCATACGTAATGAAGCAAGATTACATGATGTATCATCTATGTTTAGATATTCCCCACAAGGATTACTTGCATTTATCTTACCACTATTTGGGCAAGTATGCATTCTTTGTATATTGGAATCATATTGAACAGCAGGGTCGCCTATCCTCCAACTTCCAAAAGCTATTTCCTTTAACATTTTTTCAGCAGAGACTTTTCCCTTTACTTTTTTGTCTTTAACTCCAATTAATTCAATATTCCCCCCTGATTTTAATTTTTCAAAAAAGGAATCATCTAATCTAACTGAAAAATTAGTATTTTGAAAAGCAACAGTTTGATAAGCTTCCCCATCCATACCTTCACTATATCCTGCTTGAATTAAACTTAAAGCTTTACGATCTTCTTTTACTTTCATTCTTATAAATTCCATAATATCTGGATGATCTTGATTCATAATTGTCATCCTTGCAGCTCTTCTAGTCTTACCTCCTGATTTTATCATTCCAGCATTTTTATCTAATGATATAATAAAACTTTTTGGACCAGAAGATTTTCCACCACCAGAGAGCATTGCATTTTCTTCTCTTAAAACGCTTATATTCTGACCTACACCTGAACCTAATGCAAAAATTAAACCCTCATCTACTCCGTGTTCTAAAATACTTTCTAAATCATCTTCAGGCCCCTTAATAAAACAAGCGTGTAATTGAGGATGTATATATTCTCCATCTTTAATCTTCTTTAATTGGCCGGTTTTATAATCTTTCCAGTAATTAGAGCCTTTACTTCCTTTAATTCCATAAGAATTAAAAATTCCTGCATTAAACTGAACAGGAGAATTAAATGCTCCTAACCCATTTGCTTGTATGTATAATAATTCATCTCTAAATGCTTCCTTATCTTCTTTAGTTTGAAAATACCCCAATTTTTCCCCTTCATTAGCAAAGAAATCAGCAACTCTTCTGTTTAAATCTTTTAAAGAATGTTCATATTCTAATCCTAATTTTGATTTTAACTTTTCTTTCCATTCCTTTTTATCAGGCTTAAAAAAATATCTGCTTGCAACAATTGATGCTGAGGTATCATCCATCCATTCTGGAATTTCTACATTATTCATTTCAAAGATGGTTTTCTCATCTTTATCATTAATCTTTAGATTAGTTTCTCTAAATTTAACTGAACTAAAAGGGTCTTTATCTTTTTCAGTAAAATATCTTTCAATTGTAATCCCCTTTGTTTCTTTTTTATTAATATGATAAATTCTTGAAACATCTAATCTTGAAACAAACTCTTCGTTATCAAAATGATAAATATGTATCTTCTGGTCTTTTATAGCAGATTGTAATTTTGATTTATTTAATCCTTCTTTTTCAATTAAAGAATAAGCTTCATTTATCTTGATGTGTTTATCTTGATTGTAAGAAGCAAATTCAATTGGAGAATATTTTTCTTTAAAATTTTCATTCAGTCTATAAACAAACTCTTCTTCTTTTTTAGCCATTTTACAATTTTTTTATTTCTTGTTTAAAATCATTTATGTCTTGAAAATCTCTATATACTGATGCAAATCTTATATATGCGACATTATCTAATTTTCTTATTTTTTTCATTGCAAGTTCTCCGATTTCTGAAGTTTTTATCTCTTTTTTCCCCTTTTTTCTTACTTTTTCTTCTATTTCATTTATCATTAAATCAATCTTATCTTTTGAAACAGGTCTTTTTTCAAATGCCCTCATAATACCTCTTTCTAATTTTTCCTTATCAAACTTTTCTCTCCTTCCATCTTTTTTTATAACATAAACATCTTCTTTTGATATAGTTTCATATGTGGTAAATCTTTTTCCACATTTTAGGCATTCTCTCCTTCTTCTAATACTATCTTTTGATTCTCTCTTATTTGTAACCTTAGATTTTTTATTTCCACAATATGGACATTCCATCATTAATATACAATAGATTGTACTTATTTTTTTAAATAATGTTATCCATTGTATTCCTATTTTTTATTCCTTTAAAACATATTTAAACTTTTATTGCTACCAATTTTTACAACACAGAGATACAAGAAATAATAAGGAAATTTTTTATTTTTTAAAAAACAAGAACTTTTTTAAACTAACTTTTCTTTAAGAAATTATGAATAATACAATTCAAATACTCCTTCAAGAATTAGGAATGCCTTTATGGCTTTTTATTATTATTTTTATTTGGGTTTATTTTTGGAAATTATATGCTTTATGGACTGCTGCTCAAAAGAAATCTTTACCTTGGTTTATTTTTCTTGCTATTTTTAACACCATGGGAATATTAGAAATACTCTATATCTATGTCTTTTCAAAATCAAATTTATTTTCTTCTAAAAAAGTAGATTCAAAAAAAAATTCAAGAAAAAAGAAAAGATAAAATTGTTTACTCTTAAAATTCTTAAAATTTTATATTTTTACTTTTTGTAATAATATTTATTATTTTTTAATCAAATTATTTTGAATTTTTATTGATTCTGTTAATTTGCACATTTTACAAATTTTATTTCTCGAAGGTTCACCACATTTTTCACAATAATTTATAAAAGTTTTTGATTCTTTTGAGTTTAAATTTTTTATTTTTGGATATATCAATTCAAAATTTTTAATTATATTCTCTTTATCCTTTGTTTTTAAATTATTCACAAATTCTCTTACTTCTAATCTGTAAGAATCAACTAAATAAGGACATTTTTTGTAGATTATAGGAAGTTTTTTCTTTTTTGAATATTTTCTTATCTCATTTTCATCACAATAAAATAAGGGTTTTATTCTTTCAACAAATTTTTTATCTTTTTTGTTTTTTGTTATAGCTCCTGAATTTATATTCAATTGAGGACTACCTTTTAATATGTTCATTAAAAAGGTTTGGACTTCATCATCTAAATTGTGGCCTGTTGCTATTTTATTAAACTTTAATCTTCTTGCTTCTCTGTTCATAATCCATTTTTTTACAACACCGCATATAGCACAATTCTTAAGATTTTTTCCTTCTTTTGTATTTTGAATTTCTTTTATAATAATACCTATAGAATTTCCAAATTCTTTTTTTAAATCATAAACATGTAATTTTATTTGTAGTCTTTGAGATAATTCTTTTACTGTCTCTAAATAATCTTTTTCTATTCCTTCAATTCCTAAGTTTATATAAAATCCTTCTATATTATAACCCAATTTTTTTAATAAATACGCAACAACAGCTGAATCTTTACCCCCAGAAAGAGCAACAAGTATCTTCTCTTTTTTATTGCATAACTTATATCTTTTTATTGTTTCTTTTACTTTTTTTTCAATGTCTTGATTAGTATTCATAAACAAGATTATAAGATTTAGTTTTTATAATTATTGAATATTCCAGAATCCTTTTCTGTGAATAACATCTAATATGAAGAATAGTTTAATAAAGAATGTTAAACTTTTATATTTCTTAATGATATAAATCAATTAATTTTATTAATATATCTAATCTTAAATTATAATGATAAAGACAAAAATAAAGAGGGAGATAAATAGGAAAAACTTTTTTTATAAGATTCATCTTTTGTTTTTTTTGTTTTCAATTTTATACTTGCTCTTGCCAAATGTTTCTTCTGATGTTATTTCTTTAAACGCAGGAGGAGATTCTTAAATAATTATTAATCCTGAAAAATATATTGAAGGTTTTTTTTCATGTACTCCTTTAACTTGTTCTCAATTAGGATATAATTGTGGAAGTTGGAGTGATAATTGCGGAAACACAATTAGTTGTGGAGGTTGTTCTACAGGATACACTTGTCAAAACGGAGTATGTACTGGTATACAAAATCCTCCAGAAGGGGGAGGTGGAGGGGGAGGAGGAACAGGGGAATTAACCCCTCTAGAAAATCTTACAGAATGTTCAATAAGTATTAATCCTACTTCAATAAACTTAACTCTCTCATTTAATCCTGTTACAGGGATGATTCAAAGAGTAAATAAAAACTTAACAATGTTTAACTCTTGTAATTATCCACAAACATTAAATGCAGGTTTATCTGGAAATATAAATGGAATTGTTTTATTACCAGAAACTTCTATAACAATAGGCCCTAATGAAACAAAAAATTTTGAAGTAACTTTTGTTTCTCCTATTTATAATGATACTTTTATTGGAGCGATTTCATTTAATAATGTTAAAAAAGTTGATATTTTCATTAAGTCTACTTCTAATCCGTTATGGTTTGATGCAAATATTGTTGTTTTAAACAAAGATTACAAAGTTTCTCAAGGAGATAAATTAAAAACAAGAGTTGAAATGATTCCTATGGGTGATAAAAATAAAATAGATGTTACTCTTAATTATGAAATCAAAGATTATCAAGGAAAATCTTATCTTAAAAAAAGTGAAACAGTATTAGCAGTAACCCAATCAACAAAAATAGACAGAAACTTTGAAACAGGTATGCTTCCTTTAGGAAGATATGTTATCAGTTTACAATTAATTTATCCTGGAGGAGTTGCTCCTTCAAGTGCATATTTTGAAGTTACTGAAAAAACACCTGAAGATATTTTTGGATTGATACTAATGATAATTGGAATATTTATCTTCCTAATAATATTAATTATAATCTTTATAATAATAAAGAGAAAGAAGGATAAAGAGAGAGAAGAAGAGGAAGAAGAAATTGAAGAAGAAACAGAAGATGGAACAGATACTTAATAATAACAACTTAATAAATATCTTTATCTAAATTCAAGAATAAAATAGTTTAAATAATTACATTATTTTCTTATTTTATGTTAATTGGGCTTGTTGGTAAACCCTCTGTGGGAAAGAGTACTTTTTTTAAAGCAGCAACTTTATCAGAAGTTGAAATTGCTTCTTATCCATTTACCACAATAAAACCAAATCACGGAGTAGGTTATGTTAAGATAGACTGTATTGATAAAGAATTTAATACTCAGTGTATGCCAAATCATGGTTTTTGTATTAACCATAAAAGATTTGTTCCAATAGATTTAATGGATGTTGCAGGATTAGTTCCAGGAGCAAGTGAAGGAAAAGGTTTAGGAAATCAATTTTTAGATGATTTAAGACAAGCAGATGCATTTATTCATATTGTTGATGTTTCAGGAACAACTGATGAAACAGGAAAACAAACTGAAAACTATGATGTTACAAAAGACATTTTATTTTTAGAAGATGAATTAGATAAATGGTTTTTAAATATATTATCAAGAGTTTGGAGAAATTTAACAAGAAAAACTGAATTAGAAGGTGGTGATTTATCAAAAGCAATTGCGAATCAATTTTCAGGCTTAAAAGTAAATGAAGATCAAGTAAAATCTATTTTATCAAAAATTCAAATTTCTCTAAAAGCTAGTTCTTGGACAGAAAAAGAATTGTTGAAATTTGCTAATCTTTTAAGAAAAGAAACAAAACCTATGATAATAGCTGCTAATAAGATTGATTCTCCAAAAGGGAAAGAGAACTATGAAAAATTAAAAAAAACTTTTCCAGAAAAAATTATTATCCCCTGTTCAAGTGATTCAGAGTTAGCTTTAAGAGAAGCAGCAAAATTTAATTTGATAAATTATATTCCAGGAGAAAAAACTTTTGAAATTAAAGGCCAATTAAATGATAAGCAATTATTCGCATTAAATAAGATTAAATCAGAAATTTTAGACTTTTATGAATACGGAACAGGTGTGCAAGAAATTTTAAATTACGCTGTTTTCAATTTGTTAAAATATATCCCTATATTTCCTGCAGGTGCAAATAAATTAAGTGATAGTAAAGGAAGAATTCTTCCTGACTGTTTTTTATTACCTCCAAATTCTACTGCTTTGGATTTTGCTTATTTTTTGCATACTGATTTTGGAAATAATTTTTTAAGGGCAATAGATGCAAGAACAAAAAAAATTCTTGGAAGAGATTACAAATTAAAATTTGGTGATGCTTTAGAGATAGTTACTTCTAAATAAAAATATTTTTTAAAAAATAAATGAGGATAAATATTAAAGTTAAGGCAGATTGTTCTTTTGAAAGCATAGAAGAAATATCTAGTAATAATTATAAAATAAATCTTAAATCTAAACCAGAAAACAACAAAGCAAACTTAGAATTAATAAAAATTTTGTCTAAATATTTTAAGGTTGATATTTCTAAAATAAAAATTATCAAAGGAAAAACTTCAAAAAATAAAATTGTTGATGTTGATTGTTAATTTTTTATTGATTTTTTAAATAAATAATAAAATATTTAAAATAATTAATGCTGATTATAATATGATTATTTATATAAAAATAAAGCCTAATTGTTCTTTTGAAAGATTAGAAAAATTTTCATCTGATCGTTATCTAATTTATATTAAAAAATCTTTAGATGATTTAGAATTAGAAGAAGAATTAAAATCAATTTTATCTAAACATTTTGGTGTACCCCCTAAAAACATTGAGATAAGTTGGGGCAGGACAGAATCTGAAAGAGTTGTTGAATTGAGTTCCTAATATTCAATTTGATTTCTATATAATTAATTTCGTATAATAAATTTTATAGCAACTTATAAAAACAAAGAAGAATTTTTTATTTTATGAGATATGAATTTGCTGAAGATTTACAAAAAACTGCTAAAGAAATTTCCTCTTTTTTGTTTCCTTATATTAATATGGATTATGTTAAATGTTTTAGAAGTTATGGGACTTCTTCAAGAAGAACAATAGCGAGATGTCATGGCTTAAGTAAAATAATGCAAAAAACTCTGAATACAAAGGCTTTTTATGCTCTTGAATTTTTAACAGAAAGATTTGAAAAATTAGATCAAGAAGAAAAAATAAAAGTGATAATTCATGAATTAATGCATATTCCTAAATCTTTTGGGGGAGGATTTAAACAACACGACGTAGTTAATGAAAGAAATGTAAACAGATGTTATTTGGAGTATACTAAAAGAAAAAATGAACAAAGAAATTTATCTTTTTTATAAAAATAAAAAAATAAAAATTAAAGTAAAAGATTGTAATTTTTTAGAGATGTCCTTTGGACTAATGTTTTCAAATAAAGAAAAAGCTAAGGCATTACTTTTTGAATTTAAAAAAGAAAGAAAAATTATAATTCACTCTTTTTTTGTTTTTTATCCATTCCTTGCCTTATGGTGTGACAAAAAGAATAAGATTTTAGAAATAAAAAAAGTTTATCCATTCTCTTTTACAATTATTCCTAAATTCTCCTCAAAAAAATTAATAGAAATTCCCCTTAATAAAAAATACAAAAATTATAAAAAAATTTTGCAGGATTTTCCGTCGATTAGAAAGATTTAAATATTCATTTGTATAAGGTATTATATTAAAACAAAAGGAGGTTAATATGGGATCAATCGTTGTTAAAAACGCTGTTCAAAGAAAACCTGGATTTCTTTATTACATAGATGCAAAAGGAAATGTTTGTGAAGCAAAGATGTCTAGGGGTGGAAAAAAGAAAAAAGCTAAACCTAAAAAAAAGAAAAAGTAAATAGGTTTGCTTTTATTAATCTTTAATCTTTTTTTATTTTTTTATAAATTTATAAACTTCTTAATTTTATTTTTTTTATGTCAATAATACTAGGCATAGAGTCTACTGCTCACACCTTTGGAATAGGTATTGTAAAAAATGGAAAAATTCTTTCTAATGTAAAAAAAACATATACCACAAAAGAAGGAGGGATTATTCCAATAGAAGCAGCAAAACATCATAGAGAAAACAAGAATTTAATTTATAATGAAAGTTTAATACAATCAAAGATAAAAGAATCTGATATTGATGCAATTTCATTTTCTCAAGGTCCTGGTTTACCTCCATGTTTGTTAGAAGGTTTAAAATTTGCAAAGGAGCTTTCATTAAAATTAAAAAAACCTTTAATCCCTGTTAATCATTGTGTTGCTCATCTTGAGATTGGCAGATTAACAAATGCAAAAGACCCATTAATGCTTTATGTTTCAGGAGCAAACACTCAAATAATAGCTTACTCTAATGGAAAATATAGAATTTTTGGAGAAACTTTAGATTTGGGTGTTGGTAATTTTTTAGATATGCTTGCAAGAGAGATGAAAATTGGTTTTCCAGGAGGCCCTATAATTCAAAATTTAGCTAAATCTGGAAAGAATTATATAGAATTGCCCTATGTTGTTAAAGGAATGGATCTTTCCTTGTCAGGAATCCTCACAAATTTAAAACAAAAAATACAGTCTAATAAATACTCTTTTGAAGATTTATCTTACTCTGCTCAGGAAACAGTTTTTGCAATGCTTTTAGAATGTGCTGAGAGAGCTATGGCTCATACAGGAAAAAAAGAACTTCTTTTAGGTGGAGGAGTTTCTTGTAATTCAAGATTAAAAGAGATGGCTGGGATTATGTGTAAAGAAAGAAATGCAAAATTATTTATTCCAGAAAATCAATTCTTATCAGATAACGGCGCTATGATTGCATATACAGGAGAAATAATGTTTAATTCTAACATAAAAATTCCATTTGAAAAAATAGACTCTTTAGAAATAAAACCAAGACAAAGAACAGATGAATTAGAAGTTTTATGGAAATAGTGTCAAGAAAAAATAAAAAAGAATAAAAATTTAAACTAATAATTCTTCAATATTCTATGAATTTAGCATTAACTTATATACTTGCTGCTATCCCTTATCTTATTTCAAGTTTTGTCTCAGTTATTTTCGCATTAATGTTTTATACAATTCCTTATCTAAAAAAAATAAAACCAAAATATCTTCTTGTAGCAAGAATGAGTTTTCTTGGTTGTTCATTATTAACATTTGTTATAGGTTTTTTAACCTTAATAACTCCTTATCTATTAAGATAATTTTAAAATAGAAAAAGTTTATAAACCTCTTTAAATTTAGTTTTTTATCCGATGAACAATAGGGAGGATCTCTCTATTTTATTAAATAAATTAAAAATTTTAAAATGGTTGACGTATACAAAATTTTAGAGAAAGTCAAAAAAACAGGGAAAATAGAAAAAGGCACTAATGAAGTAACTAAAGCTATTGAAAGAGGAACTGCTAAACTAGTTGTTTATGCGAGCGATGTTGAACCAAAAGAGATTATTCAACACCTCCCTTTATTATGCAAAGAAAAAAAGATTCCTTGCTTAGAAGTTGATAATAAAAAGAAATTAGGATTAGCTGTAGGATTGCCTGTTTCATCTTCTTCTGTAGCTGTCATTGATGCAGGTGAAGCAGAATCAGAGATTAATTCAATAAAATAAATTAAAATAGGTTGTTATTTATAAAAAATAAAATGGCTTCTCAAAACAAAGCAAATAAAAAAGAAAATCAAAATCAGCAACAATCTCAGAAAAAAGATAAGATTAATACAGGCGAAGCTGTTCCTGCTTTAGTTGAAGAAATAATTGGAAGAACAGGGTTTAGAGGAGAAATTACTCAAGTTAAATGTTTAGTTCAAGAAGGTAAAGATAAAGGGAGATCTATGAGAAGAAATGTTAAAGGACCCGTAAGAGTAGGAGACATATTAATGTTAAGAGAAACAGAGATAGAAGCAAGAAAAATAAGGTCTAGTGTTACAAAAGGAGCTTATAGTTAAAATGACAAAGTGTTCTTATTGCGGAAAAGAATATGAACCTCCAAGGGGTTTGACTTATGTTTTGAAAGACGGAACTGTAAAATATTTATGTTCATCTAAATGTAGAAAAAATATGCTTTTAAAAAGAAGAAAGGTAAATTGGATTAGAAAATCTTCCCATAAAAAAGAAGAAAATTTAAAAAAACAAGAAAAATTTAAAAAATCTAAATAAATTTTTTTTTAAAAATTTTAAAAAATTTTAAATAAAAATATTCTTTTAAAAATAGTAATAATTTTTTATTTTATCGACGATAAATCTTGTTTTTTTGTTAGAAAGGTTTATAAACATTCTTTTGTTTTTTTAATCAGAAAAAGTGATTAAACACTTTTCTTTAATGTTTAAAGGGGAAAATAAAATGGTAAAAAGTGATTATAATGCAGATTCAATAAAAGTTCTTGAAGGTTTAGAGGGTGTTAGAAAAAGGCCAAGTATGTATATTGGAAGTACGGGAAAAGATGGATTGCATCACCTTGTTTATGAGATTGTTGATAATTCTGTTGATGAAGCTTTAGCAGGGTTTTGTAAAATTATAAAAGTTTCAATAAAAAATGATGGTTCTGTTTCTGTTGAAGATGACGGGAGAGGTATACCTGTTGATGAACATCCTATTTACAAAGTTCCTGCTTTAGAAATTGCTTTAACAAAATTGCATGCTGGAGGGAAATTTGATAAAAAATCTTATTTAATTTCAGGAGGATTGCATGGTGTTGGTGTTTCAGTTGTTAATGCTTTATCTAAAAAATTGATTGTTCGTGTTAAACGAGATGGAAATATCTATGAACAAGAATATTCAAGAGGGAACCCTCAAAATAAATTAAAAATAGTTGGAAAATGCAATGAAAATGAAACAGGAACAATAGTCACATTCTGGCCTGATGAACAAATATTTTCAACAACAGAATTTGATTATAAGGTTTTAGAAACAAGGTTTAGAGAAATCTGTTTTTTAAATGCTGGATTAAAAATACAATTATTCGATGAACATACTAACAAAAAAGAGGAATTCTTTTCTTCAGGAGGATTAATAGAATTTATAAAATGGATAAATAAATCCAAGGAGCCAATACATAAACCAGTTTATTTTAAAAGAGAAAATGAAAATACAATTCTAGAAGTTGCAATACAATATAATGAGGGTTATCAAGAAAATATTTTTGGTTTTGTTAATACAATAAATACTGTTGAGGGCGGAACACATGTTTTTGGATTTAAAACAGCATTAACAAGAGTTATAAATGATTATGCTAAGAAAAAAGGAATTTTAAAAGACGAGAGCTTTACAGGAGAAGATGTTAGAGAAGGATTAACAGCAATAATAAACTTAAAAATTCCATTCCCTCAGTTTGAAGGCCAGACAAAAACAAAATTAGGAAATTCTGAAATTAAAGGATTTGTTGATTCTCTTGTAACAAGTGCATTATCTGAATTTTTTGAAGAGAACCCTGAAGTTGCAAAAAAAATTGTTACAAAATCTGAAAATGCTGCTAAAGCAAGATTAGCTGCAAAAAAAGCTAAAGATTTGGTTAGAAGAAAAAATGAATTTTCTTTAGGGGGGCTTCCAGGAAAATTAGCAGATTGTTCTAGTAAAAAGAATGAAGATACTGAATTATATATTGTAGAAGGAGAAAGTGCTGGTGGA
>JAAZNJ010000003.1 GCA_012798335.1 Candidatus Woesearchaeota archaeon
GAATAATAATCTTTATGAATTATTAGCACTTGCTGTTAATATAATAGACTGGGAGTCAAAATATGGAAATGCTCCTGTTGAAGATTACATGATGATGTATCCAGAAATTAAAGTTGAAAGATTATATAAAAATTCAGGAGATAAAATTTATATTATAAGTCAGAGAGATAGTGAAAATAAATTACAAATAGCAGTAAAAGGCCAAATTTGGCCTACAGGATATGCATAAAATGAAAAAAAATAAATATTTTATTTTTATGTTTTTTGCAATATTTTTAATTGGAATTTTAAGCAGTGTAAGTTCTAGTTTATATTGCTGCGAAAAAACAACAAATAATATGAATTGTTTAAATGTTGCTGATGAATCCAATTGTGATAATTCTTTTAAAGTAAGTCCAACTTATTGTGAATCAACTTCTTATTGTAAAACAGGAACTTGTATAAATCAGAATACAGGTGTTTGTTTATCAACTCCAAAAAGTGTGTGTGAAACAGAAGGAGGATTTTGGGATTCAAGAAATGCTAATGAAATCCCTCAATGTCAGTTAGGCTGTTGTTTAAGTGGAGGAAGTGCTTCATTTACAACACAAATCGCATGTAATAGACTAGCAAGAGATTATAATCTAGAAGTAAATTTTGATGCTTCAATAAATGATCAACAAACTTGTTTAATGAGTGCAAACCCACAAGCACAAGGAGCTTGTGTTTATAGTTCAAATAATGTAAAAAATTGCAAGTTTACAACAAAAAAAGATTGTAAAGATAATTATCTAAACAATACTATTTATTCTAATGTTTCTTTTAATGAAAATTCTTTGTGTAGCAATCCTGAATTAGGAACAATTTGCGCTATGAGTAAAAAAACTGCTTGTAAAGATGGTGATGTTTATTTTTTAGATACTTGTAATAATTTTGCAAATATTTATGATTCATCAAAGATAAATGATCCTGAATATTGGTCTTGGATTCATGAACCAAGTTGTACTCATTCAAATAACCTTGCTAATAAAAACTCTGCTTCTTGTGGAGATTGTGATTATCTCTTAGGAAGTATTTGTAAAGAAAAGAAAACAGGAGAAAGTGTTTATTATGGAGATTATATTTGTAGAGATTTAGATTGCAGTTCATATCAAGGGAGTAATCAAATATATGGGGCATATACCGGTATATTTAGTTATCCTCAACATGGAGAGAGTTGGTGTGGAAGTGAAACAAATGACTTTGCTCCAGGAGATAGTTCTTATGTTTTAAGTTGTATACAAGGTGAAGTTATTTTACAACAGACAGATCCAACAAGAAGTATAATATGTAAAAGTCAATTATTTGAAATAAATGGAAAGAATTATACAAAAGCAGGACCTGCAAAGAATAATTGGGAAAAATGTGCTTTTTATAATGAAACAGAATGTAAAGATACAGAAAATTTTGGTTATGGGGATTGTCAATGGCTAACAGGAAATGATTATAGATATTCAAGAGATAATGAAACAAAGGTATTCATAAAAAATGAAAGTTCAACAGGAGTTTGTGTTCCTAAATACCCTATAGCAGGGAGTCTTTCAGGAAATAGTGAGGTTTCTTCATGTGAGTTAGGAAATGCTGTTTGTTATGTTAAATTGAAAAAACCCGTATTAGCAGCAGATAAAGAAGAAAATTGGTATTGTGATAATAATGATCCTGTTAGTAATTGCTCTTGCATTTCAAATGAAGGTAAAGATTGGGCAAATGAACTTAATAATATTTGTATAAATTTTGGAGATTGTGGAAATAAAAAGAATTATATCGGAGTTTTAGGACAATACACAAATCCAATAGTAATAAAAAGAGATATTTCAGAATAAAATGATAAAGAACAGAAATAAAAAAGAAAGAAAAGAAAAAACAATAGCATTATCAGAAGTTATTATCTTATTCTTAGGTTTTTTTGC